>CAZDHQ010000387.1:0-5048 GCA_964505135.1 uncultured Ferruginibacter sp. | reverse complement strand
AATGGGTGTAATTGTTGGACCAACATTGGGACCTCCATTGGGTGGTTACATTGTTGACCATGCATCATGGCCGTTTATCTTTTACATTAATATTCCTATCGGCGTAATTGCAGTATTACTAACGCTGCAGTATGTACGCAGTCCAAAATACGGTGAAAAAAGTACCGGCAGAGATATTGACTGGTTAGGTATTGGATTATTGGCACTTGCAGTTGGTTCTTTGCAATATGTTTTAGAAAAAGGCCAGGACGATGATTGGTTTAACAGTGCTGCCATCGTTACCTGTTGTGTTACGGCGTTTTTAGGTTTGTACTTTTTTATCTGGCGGGAACTCAGTTTTAGAAATCCCATTGTTGAATTAAGGGTATTGAAAAATACTAACCTGCGAGTAGGTACCATTTTGTCATTCATTTTGGGCTTTGGCTTGTATGGCTCCACATTCATCATTCCGTTATACGTGCAATCTATTTTGGGTTGGACAGCGCAACAGGCCGGTATGCTGATGGTGCCTGCGGCATTAACCACAGCAGTGATGATGCCTATCATTGGTAATCTCTTGCAGAAAGGTGTTCCTCAACAATACCTGGTGGCAGGCGGTATGATTTTATTTTCCGTTTTTACGATGTGGGGTTACTTTATCTTAACTCCTGATACTGCTTCCGAAAATTTCTTCTGGATGCTGATAGTAAGAGGTGTGGGCATGGGCATGTTGTTTATACCGATTACTGTTTTGTCTTTGTCCACTTTAAAAGGCCCGCAAATAGGCCAGGGTGCTGCATTTACGGGCATGATGCGCCAGTTGGGAGGGTCGTTTGGTGTAGCATTGATCACCACATTTATGTCAAGGCAAAACCAGGTACACCGGAATGATTTGGTAAGCAAATTGGATGTAAGCAGTGCACAGGTACAGCAAAGAATTGCAGGTATGCAACACAGTTTTATGGCAGCAGGCAAAGGATCAAACGAGGCATTGAAAACGGCTTATGCAGCTATGGATGGAATGGTAACTAAACAATCGGCAGTGCTTTCCTACATGGATGTTTTCTTTTACCTCTCGGTGATGTTTTTGATTTGTGTGCCTTTTGTGCTGATGGTTAAAGGAAGCAAACAAAAGAAAATTAGTATGGCAGATGCCCATTAAAATGAATTAGAACATTAAGCCATTAAGATTCATTAAAAGGAAAACTTAATGACTTCAATTTCCTTAATGGGTAAAAATATTCCAATGAAAACTAAAAAGCCCTTCAAAATTTTGAAGGGCTTTTTTATAATTTGAATTTTATTAAGCCAACGTTGCTTCATGAGTAATATTGGTATTGTACAATTTTGAAATAGGGCAGTTTGCTTTTGCATCAGCAACAGCTGTTTCAAATTGTTCTTTGCTAATGCCGGGAATTTTAGCAGTAACAATCAAATGCGATTCTGTGATAGCTCCCTGTGCTGGATCTAAAGTGATCTCACATTTGGTATTAATTTCATCAGGTGTAAAACCTGCGGCACCTAAAACAAAGCTCAGTTTCATGCTAAAACAGCCAGCGTGTGCAGCCGCTACCAGTTCTTCAGGATTGGTACCAACACCTTCTGCAAAACGGGAGTTGAATGAATATTGAGTAGTGCTTAAAACAGTGCTCTGTGTGGTAAGATGACCGGAACCTTCTTTACCGGAACCGTTCCAAACGGCTATTGCGTTACGTTTCATAATAGTGTATTTATTGGTTTATTTAAATGTGTTGTTCAATTGTTTTTCGTCAGAGCCGATTAATAAATTCTTCCCTGACTCTATTACTGGCCTTTTGATAAGACTGGTATTTTGCAGTAATAACTTAATTGCTGATGATTCATCTACCACTGCATCCTGCTCCTGTTTTGATAGACTTCTCCACGTAGTGCTGCGTTTATTCAACAGTTTTTCCCAGCCCAATATTTTACTCCACTCTTTCAATTTCTCTTCACTAATGCCTTCAGTCTTGTAGTTGTGAAGGCTTGTTTTTATTCCCTTCGATTCAAACCATTTCATCACCGCCTGTGTACCATCGCAGTAAGGAAGACCGTATAGTTTAACTGAAGCCATAATCTTAACACTAAAATATTTAAGGAGGTGAAATTACAATAACATCAAATAGAGATAATTGTTATTGTATTAAATTTTCTTAATTAGGAAACTCAGAAGCAGGTACTTTTACACTGCTGGTGTTGGAAATAAGGTTAAAGATATTCCATTCCTTAAAGTCTTGTTTGGCGTCCATACCCACGCCATTAATCACTTCCATTTTGCGGCGTATACGAACTGTATCATCTGTAAAGAATTCATGGTCTGTTTTAGAACGATCCCAGTTAAGTGTTCGGCAATACAATGTATCGCCCTTGGTATTGATTACCCTTACACTGTCTTTTAATAACACGGTATTTTTTCCATCCTGGTATTTAGCGTAGCGGGCATCCATCTTGCTATCCAGTTCTCCAGTTTCTTCATTATAAAAATCTACGTGGATGGTATTGGGAAACTCCACCATATTCTCATTGATGATACGATACATCAACGGGCTGGTAAGAACGGCTTTTCTTTTACCGCCAATGCTGTAATTGATGCGTACATCGATGGCTTCATCACGATCAGCGGCAGCATTATTCATCTTCTTTTGTTCCTCTTCCAAATTGCACGACAATAAAAAAAAGCAGCCTATAAAAAAGGCTGCAATGAGTTTTATATTGGCAATGTTTTTAAACATACTGCTTTAAATCATTAATAGTATTTAGACCTGATAAACCACCTGTCACTGAGTGTAAATCCAAAGCTGATGCGGAAAAGGCTTTCTCTCAGGTTATTGTTTTTATTGCCCCTGCTGCCAATTTCAATGGCTGTATTCAGGTAAGATGTTTGTGTTTCGTAATAAGATGTGCGGAGTTTTAAAGGAAATCCTGCGCCAAAGCTAAAACCATATTCAGGTAAGTCATTGCCAAGGTTGATGCGGTCTGGGCCATAATAAAATCCAAAACGATATTTCACAAAACTGAAATATTTTTTTACCGGTGTGTTATAGCTGGCAGGAAGGTATTCAATACCGGCTCTTACTTTCCATACATCTTTCAGCCTGTCTGGTGCTCCAAAAAAACGATACTCGTTCCAGTTAGTCTTCTCATAATCCGCACCAAACATCCAGTGACCCACGCTATCCTGGTAAGTAAAGCCTGCGCCCCAGCCCGATGGATAGATCACATTGCCGGAACCTGTTTTGCTGTAGATACTGTCCACTCGGTAAGATGCACCATTGGCATCATACTGCACCGTTTGAATGGTATAATCCTGTTCGCCTTTTAATGTACTTTTTAAATTCGTGTATGCACCTACTTTCAAGAGTGCTTTATTTTTAAACCTGATATCATACTGGAATCCTAAAGTGTAAGCTAAGCCATGAAAGCTTGATTTATTATCAATACTGGAAGGATAATGAAAAACAGAATCATTCAGCACAGAAAAAGAAGTATCATAGTTTTTATTACCAAAACGATAAGCGGCATTAAAGCCGATACTCAGGTTTTTAATTTTTAATCCCATTCCAAATAACGCATCACTCAGGCCACCATCGCCTTTATACAAAGAGCCAAGACTATCTACTTCGGTTCGTCTTGCATTTAAAATTTTATAGTTGATTCTGGAAACAGGTCTTAAGCCAAAATTCATTCCCAGGAAGATCTTTTTCTTGTTCAGCTTGTTCATACGGATAGGAACACCCAACTGCAGATAAGAAATGATGAGATTAGTAGATGAAAAAGAAGAACCGGTGGCAGTAGATTTTAATTTCCGCCTGTCTATTTCCGCACCAAAATCAAAGGTGGTAAACTGCAATGCAGAATAACTGGCCGGGTTCACATAGTTTACGCTTTTAAAATCAGCGTAACCGGCGCTAATACCACCCATTCCACGGGAGATAATGTTCTGGCTGGGAACCATGTCTCCAAGTCCAAACCTTGAATAGGGAGAGTTTTCCTGGGCGGCAGCAGATACACCTAACATCAATAGTAAAACCAGTCCGGTCAGTCTCATCATATTAGCAGTTGTTGACTTCACTGATGGCGTAAAGTCCTTTGAACAAAAATTTTAAGTCTGCAAATATCTTGTTTTTCAGGTGACGGGCAAAATAGCCTGCATCACCCCCGGTTAAAACCACGTTAAAGTTACCATACTTACTGGCGTAGAAATCAATGTAGCCGTCAATTTCAAAGGAAATACCTGATAAAACACCGCTCTGTAAATTGGTCTTTGTATCATAGCCAATTACAGGAAAATTCCAGTCTTTTTGCACCAAGGGAAGTTTGGCTGTGTAATCATGCATGCTTTTAAAACGCATTTCCATACCTGGGGAAATGGCACCGCCTAAAAACTCATGGTATTGATTGATGAAATTATAAGTGATACAACTGCCCAGCCCGATCACCAGGTTATTTCGATTAGGGAAAAAATGAACGGCTGCTGCGGATAAAGCCAATCGGTCTGCACCAATACTGGACGGTTTACCCACCGGACTGGTAAAATTAAGTTTGCTTTGATGGGAGAGCTTATGAAAAATGGTGTTGGATGCAAGCAGTTCTTCTGTAGCCGGGTTATGATCGATAACGGATGATAGAATGGCTTTATCAGGTTGATAAGTTGAGAGCACCTGCCGAAGGGTTTCAACACTATCGTCCGGCAACACAAATTCCTGTACTAGTTGATCATTATTAAACACCGCTGCTTTTAAACGGGTGTTGCCAAAATCGAGGCAGAGTGTAGTCACGTAAATTGTTTAAGAGGGCGAAGGTCGTAAAATATCGTTGGAAACGTTTAAGTCGTTTAAAGCGTTATACCGTTGGAGAACATAGAGTCCCTTCAAATATGGTGAACGACTTAAACGTATTAAACGGGAAACGTTACAACGTTTACAGATCAAATCCACTCAAATTTTTAAAATGCCCATTCATTTGGATCCGCTTTTTCAATGCTTCCATCTCATTTAATACTGGTAATACTTTTTGCATATGTCTCTTCAAATATTCCAGCCGCTGCAGTT
>CAZDHQ010000386.1:0-5059 GCA_964505135.1 uncultured Ferruginibacter sp. | reverse complement strand
GCCACCATCAGCAGTGCTCCTTTTGGGCGCTGGCCAGTGATGGTAACAGGTGATAACATGAGTGTTTATCAATTGACAGTTACTGCACCTGCCGTTCTAACGATGAATGGAACTTCATCCTTATCGGTGTATGATAACGTGGTATTCACAGGCACTGCGTCGTTCCAACCAACCAGTACTTTCATGTATGCTTCACCTTCAGTAGCTCAGAATATTGTAAACCTGCCTTATGGAACGCTGGGTATTTCCGGGGCAGGCAGTAAGATTTTTCCGGCTACAACTACGGTAACTGGAGATTTTGTAGCCAATGCAAATCCTACTTTCCCTGCTAATGCCAACTTTATTTATGATGCAGGCGCTGCGGTACAACGTGTGGCAGCTACTAACTATGTAAATCTAACCATTACAGGTAGTCGGGGAGGAAACACTATCCGGCTCGGAAATGGCGTTTCTGCTAATACAATCAAAGTAACAGGCTTATTTAATGTAACTGCAACTAATTTTAATGCCACAAATGATAAGTATAATACTTTTGACTTTGCAGCTCCAAATCCAACACCACAAACAATTCCTGGCTTTGTATATGGCTTTATTAGCAGCAGCACTGGTGGGCCAAGAACGCTGGATCCGCTTGGCTCGGTAGATCCTACCCACGTAATAAGCTGTAAAGGTATTTTAGCAAACCCTAAAAGAAATACTGTTACGGGATCGAAAATAAAATTAGATCGTACTGGTTCCAACACAAACTTAGGTTACTATATATACAATGATCTGGAGGTTTCAGGTAATATGGCAGGAGCTTCGCTTGGAGGCTTATCAGTGACGGACACCATATTTATAGCAGGTACTTTTAGTATTTCTGCTACTAATTTTAAGCTTTCCAGCACGCCTTTTACAATGAATTTTAATGGTTCTGGTTCGCAAACAATTCCTGGGTTCAAGGCAAATACTGGTACCAACACACCCGCCTGGAAATATGTAAACCTAATCATTAGCAACAGTAACAGAGATATTACACTCAGTCCAACCGATACTATCTACGTTCAGGGTTCGCTAACGGTGCCAACACCAGCCAGCTTTAGCTCTGGCGGATTTATAACAACAGGAAGCACTGTTGATTTTATGGTGGGGTCAGGGCTAATACCTATATTAAAACCGAAAGCGGGTTTAAATAACTATAATAACGTGGTGCTGGAGTCTGGCGTAAGAATTATGGAGGGAGATCTGGTACTGGGTGGAAACTTAACTATTAGAGGTTTAGATACAGCTGCGGCGCAGTTTAATATAGGGAATGGTGTGAACAACAGAACACTCACTGTGCTCGGTAATATCAATATTAATGGTGCTGCCGGTCCGTCCCCTTTCCAAAATAGTCTACTTGATTTTAATACCGGAAATGCGCTTACCAGTCTTGTTAAGTTGTATGGTAATTTAAATGTTTCTAATGGAGGTTTGATATCTACTGTTGTTACCGGAAATAACAAAGGAACTATCCAATTTATAGGAGGCAGTCATCAGTACAATAATACATCAACGCAGAAGAACGGTTTTGTAAACTTTACTGTAGGTGATGGAATATTGCCTGACACTTTAACACTCAATACCAATATTGATTTAACCCGTTCGGCTATAGCACCGTTTAGCAGTTCTTTCAACGTTTCTGACAAAGGCGTTTTAATTGCCAATACAAAGAACATAAAAGTAGGTACGGATGATGGGAATGCTACCAATGCCGTTTTCAATCTAAATGCAGGCGCAACATTGGTTACATCTAATACCGGAGGTGCAGCCGCCAGTACGGATTTTGCGCTTGAAGGTGCAGCCACCAGTGGTAGCACCGGAACAGTGCAAGTAAATGGGATTACACGCAATTATGATATAGCTGCCAATTATGTTTTGAATGGAGCTACTGTAAATCCTTTCCCTGCCCCTGCATTGCCTCCATTCACTATGAATAACCTGACCATTGGAGCAAATGTTTCGCTGAACAGGGGTATTGACGTGAACGGAACGCTGGATCTAAAAGCGAATATATTAACTCAAGCAGGTAATGATCTTGAATTCAATGGGTTAACCAGCAGCGGGGTTAATGGACGTATATATGCCGACCAGGCTTCTACCATTACGATAAGAGGAGATGCAACACCAGTGGGGGCTCTAAGATTTGTTGTGCCCGGTGGTAATATCACTGGCCAGTTTAATTTGAATAAAGGTATCACCGTTCCTTTATTATCTGATCTTACCATTCAAAAAGGAACCAAGTCCGGAGATTTTATTACCGGTGACGCTGCGTCGGTTTTGGATATTCTGGGCAATACTTTAACCATTAATGGGGATATTGCCGCTGCTGATCCAGGTGCTTTGGGCGGCTCAGATTCATCTAATCTTACTCTGGGTGGTACAAGCACTGTTAAGTTTGCAGCAGGAAAACAAGTGTTGAAAAACTTTACTTTAACTACAGGGGCTACTTCTACTTTAGGAACAGACCTGGCCATTACTGGTGGGCTTACTCCTGGTAATGAAGGTACAGTTTCTGTTTTAGGTACTGCAGTGTTAAACACGGCTGACCGGTTAACCATCAAATCAAATGATAAGGGGACGGCAAGAATTGCACAGGGGCGTTCATCGGGCGGCTATATTAATGGCCAGGTAATTGTGGAAAGATTTTTAAGATCTGAGCGTTCCTGGAGATTGCTTTCTACCCCTACCATCGGACAAACGATACGCCAGGCATGGCAGGAAAACGGTACTAATCCAGGCGGTGGCTTTGGAACAATCATCACCTCTAATCAATCAAATTTCGCTGCCAATGGATTTGATTTCCAAACACCAGGTAATTCTTTGCTTACGTACGACTCTAACACTGATAAATGGGTTGGCGTTCCCAATACTTTTTCACAGTTAACCGCAGCGGGAGCAAACAAAGCCTATTATTTATTTTTGAGAGGAGATAGAACAGTAAATCCTGGCGTATCTAATCCACCAACTCCGGCTAATATACGTTCCAAAGGCACCATATTCCAGGGCGATTTAGCCGCAGTGCCGGTGAATGCAGGCCAATTTGTTTCGGTAAGCAACAACTATGCTTCTGCGGTTAATTTCTTATCGCTCACAAAAACAAACCTGGATGCATCTTTCATAGTTTGGGATCCGCTACTTCCAGGAACTAATAACTTAGGAGCATGGGTAACATTTTCAGCAGCTACCGGATGGAAACCCAGCATAGCTGGCGGAAGTTATGCAGACGTTGCCAGTACCAGGATTGAATCAGGTCAGGGCTTTTTTGTTCGTAATAGCACAGCTTTACCCGGATCAATAACATTTAAAGAGAGTGATAAGATTGCCGGAAGCACGCTCGTTTCCAGACCAGCTGGTATAAAAACAATTTTACAAACCAATCTTGCGATAGTAGATAACGGCACCACCAGGCCGATTGACGGCAGCACAGTTGTCTTTAGCGATGAATATTCAAATGAACTCGACAGGTTAGACGCACGCAAACTAGCCAACTTCAGCGAAAACTTTGGTATGAGAAGAAACGGAAATTTACTGGTGGTGGAAGCAAGGCAGCCGGTGGTGGAAACCGATACTGTTTTCTTCGACATGTTTAACATGAACAAGCAGGCTTATCGAATTGAATTGAAACCGGAGAGCTTTGGTGCCAATGTTTCAGCCTATCTTGAAGATAATTACCTGCATACAACTACACCTGTGAGTGCAAATGGAACTACTAATATTGATTTTGAAATAAATGATGAAGCAGCTTCTGCTGCAGCAAACAGGTTTAGAGTAGTGTTTAAAAATTCCGCTGTTGCAACTGCTGTTGCTGCTGCATCAGAAAAAAACAATGGGATTAGTATTGACTGGAATATTATAAGCGAAACCAATGTTGCGTCTTATGAGCTGGAGAAATCAGTTGATGGCAGAAGTTTCACAAAAATCTATTCAGCTGCTGCCACTAAGGGTACAAATGCTACTGCAGCATATAATTGGTTAGATACTAAGGCTGCTGTGGGGGATAATTATTACCGGGTAAAAGTAATTGGCAAGAGTGGAACTTTCTCATACAGTAACATTGTGAATGTTAACCTGGTAGCCGCCAAAACAGGTTTCAGTGTATTTCCGAATCCAGTTTCGGATGGTATTATTGGTTTAAAAATGAGAAATGTGGCTGCAGGTAACTATTCCATAAAAATCTTAAGCAATGATGGAAAGCTGATGAGCCAGGAACTTGTTAAACATGCAGGAGGCAGCTCCAGTAAAAACCTTACTTCTGCTTCCAAATTAGCCAGCGGAACTTACCAGGTTGAAATTACCGGGCCGGATAAAAAAGTAGATGTGATAAGGATATTGGTGTTCTAATAGCTCTTAGCTGTATAACAAAAAAGCCATCCGATTCAAACAGGATGGCTTTTTTGTTATACTGTATTTTCGATCAATAAAGTATTCTTACTTTAATGGTTTCCTTTACATCTTTCAATAATTCAAAAGCCTGTTTGCTTAGTTTGGTATCTACATCCAGCACCACGTAACCTATAGTATCATTGGTTTTCAGGTATTGTCCAAGAATATTAATCTTACTTTTTGATAACTGGGTATTGATTTCGCCTAACACACCGGGCACATTGTTATGTATATGCAATATACGGTGAGCACCTTCCTGTGGAGGCAGGCTGATAGCAGGTACCGTATGTGAACCAAAGCTTACCCCCTTTTCAAGGTAGTTAAAAAGCTTTGAACTAACGTCGTCGCCTATGTTAGCCTGCGCCTCCTGTGTACTTCCGCCTATATGAGGAGTGAGCAACACATTGCTTAAACCCTGCAATGGTGTAGTAAATTTATCGCCGTTCTTTTCTGGCTCCCATGGAAACACATCAATGGCAGCGCCGGAGAGCAATCCCTCTTTTAAAGATTTAGCCAATGCATCCAGGTCAACTACTTCTCCTCTGGCATAATTGATCAAAATGCTTCCTGGTTTAAAATACTTCAGAATACCCTTATTGATCATATTCTTAGTGGAAGGCAGTTCCGGCACGTGTAATGAGATTACATCTGCCTT
>CAZDHQ010000385.1:0-5064 GCA_964505135.1 uncultured Ferruginibacter sp. | reverse complement strand
TAAAGATCAGTTTTGGATCGGTATGCAGGACAAAGGCTTTTGCTTATACAATCACATCACACAAAATATATCCCAGCCAAAAGCCACACTCAACTGGAATAAAGGCCAGGTAAATAGTATGGTTAACAGTTTTGGTACTTTATGGATTGCTACGCAGGATAGTGGCCTGGTTGGTTTTGATGCTGTCAATGATCGTTTGGTAAATGCTCCTCTGATTAACAGCATGCAGAAAAATAGTATGCTGGTAACAGATGATAACGAGGGAAACATTTGGCTGGCTGCAGATAACAACAAGCTGATGCGTTCCTCTGCCAACTACCTGCAGGTATTGCCATTGTATGATAAGAAAATGTATGAAAACATCCACACTATCCTAGTAGATGCTGAAAACAATATTTGGACTGGCGCTAGTATGTCATTGATAAAATATACGTGTAGCAACGGAAATTTCGTACGAAGAAAATATCCTATTCCTGCTATTGACAGCAAAACAGATATCACCAGTATTTACCAGGATATTTTTGGAAATATTTGGGTGGGTACTATGGGCAAAGGTCTGTATGTATTGGACCCAGCCAATGGAAAATACCGGCAGTTAAAGGAGGTAATTGCATCCGGTAGCAGCAGCATTCTTTCCATTACAGGAAGCGGCAATACTGTTTGCATTGCAGGATTAGAAGGCGCTCTGGTATTTGAGCTGTCCAATGAAAATATCAATAACAGCAACCTGTATAGTTTTACCAGTTACAACAATATTCAAAATATTGGCAGCACTTATATCTACAACGTTTTTAAAGACAGCAAAGGAAGGCTTTGGTTTGCCACAGATGGCAAAGGACTTACATTGATGGAGAACAATGTGTTCTTTCATTTTGACAACAGGAATGGGATCAGAGATAATCATATTTACTCTATCACGGAAGATAAAAATGGCCGCATCTGGTTTAGTACCAGCAACGCAGGCATTTATTCTTACGATGGTAAAACATTTACCAATTACACATTAAGAGACGGATTAAGTAACCTTGCAGTTTCAACCATGCTCACGGATAAACAGGGTAATGTGATTGCAGCACACCCGCTTGGTTTGGATATCATCAATCCAGCTACAGGAAATTTTTCTTACATCAATACCGCAAAAGGAATTTCTGAGCTAAATACAGATCTTGGCGCTGTATGTAAAGACGCTGAAGGAAATATTTATGCCGCAACTGAAACAGGTATTCTTAAATATACGGCTTTGCCCGGCATACAGTCTTCTCCTAAAACCTTTATTGAGAATATTGAACTGTTTTTAAATGAGATTGATACTGCATCCAACCATTTATTTAAATATGATGAAAACAATTTTACATTCAACTACAGCACACTGTATTACTCTGACCCTGCCAATATTTATTTTCAATACAAACTAGAAGGGCTTGATACCATCTGGCAGCTTACAACTGATGATAATAAATCATTTCCTAAATTACCACCAGGCAAATACGTTTTTAAAGTACGCTCATCACTCAATAAAAATTTCTCTCATGCTGATGAAGCAGCCTATGCTTTCGAAATCACCAAACCGTTCTGGAAACAACTTTGGTTTATTCTTCTTGCAATTGTTACCGGCGGCGGTATTTTATATTGGATTGTAAAAGCAAGAGAGAACCGCATACAGCATGTAGAAAGACTAAAACAGGAAAAGATTGAATTTGAGTTCCAGGTATTGCGTAACCAGGTAAATCCGCATTTTTTATTCAACAGCTTTAATACGCTTATCTCCACCATTGAAGAAGATCCTCAGGTGGCCGTACAATATGTGGAACAACTATCAGATTTTTTCAGAAATATCGTTACTTATAGAGATAAAGACCTAATCACTTTAGAGGAGGAATTGGAGCTATTACACACCTATGTTTACCTGCAGCAGAAGAGATATGGTGATAACCTTGTTTTACAAATTGAGCTGGACCAACAATCAAAAAAGACAACCCATTTACCACCACTTACGTTACAATTACTGGTAGAAAATGCTATCAAGCACAATGCTGTGTCTAAAGAGTCAACACTAACGGTGAAGATTAGTATAGAAAACAACATGTTGGTAGTTAGGAATAACCTTAATCATAAATCGTTTACAGAAAAGAGCACAGGTATGGGGTTACAGAATATTATGAACCGCTATGCACTGCTAACCGAAAAAAAAGTAACCGTAGAAAAAACTACCAATAGTTTTATTGTAAGCTTACCAATTTTAAAATAAGCCATCATGAAAATTTTAATTATTGAAGATGAAGCGCCGGCAGCAAAGCGGCTTGAAAAAATGATTAAGGAAGTAGTACCGGACTGTACTATTCTTGATTCGATTGTTAGTGTAGCATCGGCGATAAAATGGTTGCAATCAAACCCACAGCCTGATTTAATCATCTCAGATATCCAGTTAGCAGATGGGTTAAGTTTTGAGATCTTTAAAACAGTTTCCACACTTTGCCCTATTATCTTCACTACCGCTTTTGATCAATATGCCATTGAAGCCTTTAAAGTAAACAGTGTTGACTATTTACTTAAACCTGTGAAACAGGCTGACCTGGAAGCAGCAATAAAAAAACTACAACAAATCAGCAACAAAACGCAAGCCCCTGCAATTGACATCAACAAACTGCTGGCTGCATTGGCTCCTGCACAGGCGAGCAACTATAAAAGTCGCTTTGCAGTAAAATTTGGAGAGCATTTAAGAACAATTGAAACAAAAGAGGTGGCATATTTCTATACAGAAGACAAGATCAATTTTCTTACAACAAAAGAAGGCCGTCGATATACAATAGATTATAATTTAGATTTACTGGAAACGATGCTTGATCCTGCAATTTTCTTCCGTATCAACAGGCAATACATCATTTGCATCCATGCTATTGCAGAAATGTTTTCCTACTCAAAAAGCCGTGTGCTGGTTAAATTAAATCCGGCAGCAAAACATGAAACCATTGTAAGTACAGAACGTTCAGGAGACTTTAAACTTTGGCTGGGAGATAACAAATAAAAACCCACCGTTCAACAAATTGAACCGGTGGGTAACTGTACGAGGCAAAGCCTTATATTAAGCAGGTTGTGATAATAGCAATGCGCCTGATGAAGAAAAAGTAGCTTCCCATGCTTTTCCATTATTGGTAAAGTGCGCTCTCCAGGTATTGTCTGTTCTCAATTTCCATTCTGTTACGGCTACATTTCCGAAATTGGCCACAAATGCATCAGACACCGTTTTTGGAGGCGTTGCAATTCTGTCTTCTGTTGAATTGGTGTTACTGGTTGCAGGTGTTTGCTTAGAGCAAGAAGCCATAGCTACAGCGATGAGTATAATGGCGAGAATTTTTTTCATTGTAAATAATTTTAGTTGATAATTGATAACAATTCAAAAGTAGCAGTCAATCTATGCTGATCAAAGCAAAGCTTACCAACCGGGAATAAAAAGCTACTGAACCGGCTATGCCTGCATTAACAGCCTGTTCATTTTGCAGAACCATTGAGTTGGGTTACATTTGCAGCGGTTTTACAGGCGGATTTGTTTATTGTTCAGCCTGCAGATTGCAATCCTGGGCTCAGCTAAGGATAATCGAACTAATAAACGACTGCAATTCTATCCAACCGCACGAATTGATAATCGTTTAAAAGTTTGTAGCAATTTTTTTGATGTGAGCACAGTTCAGCTTTGGACAACATCGTTGTGTCATGCTGATGCTTTGATCAGCATCCCGACATTTATCGTTGGGACTCACTTCAACTTTTTGTTCACTGTTTAAACAAGCGAGTATGAAAACAATCAGCGAAAGTTTACAAGAACGCATCCTGATAATTGATGGTGCTATGGGCACCATGATCCAGCGCCATAAACTGCAGGAAGCAGATTATCGTGGAGAACGGTTTAAAGACTGGCATAAGGATGTAAAAGGAAACAATGACCTGCTGAGTATTACACAGCCAGACATCATCATTGGCATTCACAAACAATACTTAGATGCCGGTGCAGATATTATTGAAACCAATACATTCAGCAGCACCACCATTGCGCAGGCAGATTATGACATGCAGGAGCTGGCTTATGAATTGAACATTGTAGCCGCTAAATGTGCAAGAGCTGCAGTAGATGCATATCTTTCAACACATCCTGGTGAAACCAAATATGTTGCCGGAGCTATTGGACCATTGAATAAAACACTGAGCCTCTCTCCTGATGTAAATAATCCGGGTTATCGTGCCGTTACATTTGATGAAGTAGCTACTGCCTATACGGAACAAATAAAAGGCCTGGTAGATGGTGGAGTAGATGTACTGTTAATTGAAACCATCTTTGATACTTTAAATGCAAAAGCGGCTATCTATGCTGCAAAAAAATTCTTCCGTGAAAATAAAATCGCTGAGCTGCCGATCATGATCAGCGGTACCATCACCGATGCATCCGGCAGAACCCTAAGCGGACAAACACTGGAAGCCTTTTACACTTCGGTAATGCATGCTAATCCTTTAAGCGTTGGATTAAACTGTGCGTTGGGTGCAAAAGAAATGCGTAGTCATATTGAGGAACTGTCGCAGATTGCGGCATGCTATGTTTCTGCATATCCTAATGCAGGCTTACCCAATGCATTTGGCGAGTATGATGAACAACCACATGAAACAGCACATATCATTGAAGAGTGGGCTGCCAATGGCTGGCTGAATATTGTGGGTGGCTGCTGTGGCACCACACCGGATCATATCAAACACATTGCAGAAGAAGTAAAGGGTTTTAAAGTACGGGCATTGCCTGTGGTAGAAGAAGCTTTATAGATGACTAAAACAACATCCATACAACTCTTTAAGAATATCCATTCGCTTGTTGAACAAAGTAGGAAGGAAGTGTATGCTGTTGTTAATACCACGCTGACTGAAACTTATTTTCATGTAGGTCGCTTAATAGTAGAATACGAACAAGCAGGAAAGAGCAGGGCTGCTTACGCTAAAGAAATACTCACTACACTTTCATCAAAATTGACTACCGCTTTTGGAAAAGGCTTTTCAGTAGATAACCTTGAGAACATGCGTAAG
>CAZDHQ010000384.1:0-5067 GCA_964505135.1 uncultured Ferruginibacter sp. | reverse complement strand
TCTTTACCAATACTGACTAACAAAAATCTTGTACAAAAAATCCTGTAATTCATGGTGGTTAAATTACAGGATCATTAAAAAAGCCAGTAAAACTTAAAATATAAATTTCTATGAATTATTTTTTTAGTGCTGTTCTGTATAATATCAAGCCCATGGCTGCAAAGAATAAAACACCTATAACTTGGTAAGCACCATGACCAACTGCTTCGCTAAAACCAGCTTCCATATTAAGCTTGCTTAGTATTACTGCAGGCCCGTCAAACCCGGCCATTATCGCAAATATCACACCGGCTACAGCACCACCTGCTACCAAACCTGTTGCAAATAAACTGCCTTTACCTAATTCATCTTCATCCGTACTTTTCTTGATGTTCTTTTTCTTTTGATATAGTTCTGCTGCTCCTTTTATAGCACCACCTGCAAAAATGGGGAGTGTTGTGCTAAGTGGTAAATACGCACCTACTGCAAAGCTCAAAGCCTTGATACCACAGAGTTCCATTACCACTGCAACAAATACCCCAGCAAGCACAAATTGCCAGTCCAGGTTATTGGATAAAATTCCTTTGTCCAGTGTGGCCATCAATGTGCCCTGCGGGGCAGGGTAGAATTCACTGCCAATAGCATGAGTGGTTACACCTTTTGCAATCATGGCTGCAGTAGGTTTATCCAAAAAGTTAACCGTAAGTCCAATCACAATGGAAGAAACAATGGCACCAACAAAAAGTGCAATTTGCTGGTTACGTGGTGTGGCACCCACAATGTAGCCGCTTTTCAGATCCTGTGAAGTGGCACCTGCATTAGCCGCAGCAATACAGATCATACCGCCTACTACCAACGCCATTGGTTCATATGCTTTACCGGTCCAGCCAACAGCAATAAATATTAAGCAGGTGCCCATTAAAGTAGCAATCGTCATACCACTTCTAGGATTATTCGATGATCCAATCAAACCAACAATACGGGAAGAAACGGTAACAAAGAACGCACCGAATATTACCACCAGCAATCCAATCAATAATTTTTGGCCGATGCCATCGCCGGGTAATTGAGGTAGTAAAGCCATCAACACAATTAAAGCGATGCTGCCAAATAAAACCACTTTAATATTGAGATCACGTTCAGTACGCAGCACAGCAGCTTTAGATCCATCTGCGTTTTTACTGATGGCGCCCACACTGCCTTTGAAAGAAGATATGATGGTAGGAATTGTTTTGATTAAAGTGATAAATCCGCCAGCAGCTACTGCACCTGCACCAATCTGCCTAACATAGGCATAATAAATAGCCGCGGAGTAATCATCAAAAGAATGAGTGATTGGATTCCATCCGCCTTTACCGCCATGTGTCAATGCATCTTTTAAATATCCCAGTTTCACCAATTGAGCAACGATTACATCCGGCGGAACTAATTTGGATAATAAGGGAATCATTACCAGCCATGCGAATACACCACCAGCCACCAGCACACCTGCTATTCTTGGCCCGATAATATAACCCACGCCCATGTACTCCGGAGTAATTTCTCCACTAATTTTTGCGCTTTGTAAATATTTACTGGTTTGCTTTGTGATGTAAGCCGGTGTTTCTGCAATGATGTGCAGCACTTTTTGCAGAATGGCATATCCAAATGCTATACCCAATCCCTGGAATGCAGTCTTGGCAAAATCACCGCCTTTTTCTCCTGCAATCAATACATCGCCGCAGGCAGTTCCTTCGGGATAAGGTAATGTATCATGCTCTTTTACAATCAATGATTTTCTTAAAGGAATCATCATTAATGTACCAAGGATGCCTCCAAATATGGCCAGGATTAAAATGGTGATATAGTTAAAAAATTTATCGCCACCACCATCACTTAAAAACAAAAAGCCCGGCAGTGTAAAAACTACTCCGGCCGCAATACTTTCACCTGCGCTGCCGGTGGTTTGTATGATATTGTTTTCAAGAATGGTGGTTTTAAAAAACTTACGGCCAAGCGTAATCGCAATTACGGCAATGGGTATAGATGCAGAAACAGTTAAGCCAGCTTTTAGTGCAAGGTAAACGGTAGCTGCTCCAAAGATTACACCGAATAAACTGCCCAGCAGAATTGATTTAACGGTCAATTCTTTCATCTGCGTTTCAGGCGCTACAAATGGTTTGAATGAAGATTGCTGATCAGCCATAGAGTTGATTTTATATGAGAAGATAAGTGAAAACCTTTTTAAGAAACTGTGTCGCTATTCTATACCATGCATCATTTTCTGTAGTCTTTTAGAAAGTAATAAAAGAATGATACCTGCAATGCCGCACATAAAAACAAATAGCATAAAGAAATCGTAAGTGTTACTCATTTGATAACCCAGGAAAGTAGTGGTATTGCCTTTCTCTGGATATAAACCACTAAGCACACCGGCTAATTTATTTCCACCTGCGTTTCCTAAAAACCATACTGCCATCAACAAGGATGCAAACCTTAAAGGAGATAATTTATTAAATAAAGAAAGCCCGATGGGTGATAAACAAAGTTCTCCCCATGTATGTAAAAGGTATAACCCCATTAACCAGATGATGCTTGCTTTTTGATCTCCTACAATCTTAACTCCATACGCTATCCATAAATATCCCAACGCAAGAAAGATGAGGCCTAGTCCCATTTTAGTTGGAGTGGCGGGTTGCTTCTTACCCATTTTTAACCACATCCATGCAAAAGCGGCCGCAAATATGATAATGAAAGCAGAGTTTACAGATTGAAAATAACTGGTTGGCATTATATAATCACCCCACAGGTTACGATCTGTTTGTCGCTCTGCAAAAAACACCAGTGAGGCACCGGTTTGCTCATAAGCTCCCCAAAAGAACACAACAAATACTGCAATGATGATCATTACCCAGATGCGTTGTTTCTCTTCTCTTGTAAGATTTTTATCGGAGAAAATAAGAAAGATCACAAAAAGAAACGAAGCCAGTAGTAAGTAGGAGAGGTAGTTGATTTTAGTATCTAAAAAAATAGCCCCGATCATTAAGCCGGCAAAAGCAAGCACTGCAATGGCAATAACAAAAGGGTTCAATGCGGCTTTTGGTGGCGGTGGAACCAATGTTTTTTTATGGTCATCAGATATTCCTTCCAATGAATGTTCTGTTCCCGGTGTTAGACCTAAAATTTTTCCTTCAGGTGACTTAACATATTTATCATGATACAATTTTTGAACAATGATGCTTATAATCATTGCAATGGCGCCAATCAAAAAAGTCCACCTGAAATCTTCAGGATTACCGGTATCACCAAAGAACCCACACACTAATGGACCAGCCATGCCGCCTATATTAATACCCATGTAAAATATAGTGTAAGCTGAATCTTTACGGGTATCAGCGGATGGATAAAGCTGACCAACGAGGGAAGAAATATTAGGTTTAAAAAAACCATTGCCTGCTATCATAAAACCCAGGCCTGAAAAGAAAAGTATGGTTGAAAGATCAGGTGAAGATTTGTACACAGTTCCGCAGATAAACAAGATAATTTCACCTATGGCCATCACAATTCCACCTACAATGATGGAACGCTTATTGCCCCAATATTTATCTGCAATATATCCTCCCACTAAAGGTGATAAGTAAATAAGACTGATATAACTACCATACAAATTAGAAGAAAAAACATCATTGTATAGCAGCGCTTTGGTCATGAAGAGAACAAGCATGGCCCGCATGCCATAAAAATTGAAACGTTCCCACATTTCAGTCATAAAAAGAACGTATAAGCCTCTTGGATGTTTGCCGGTCTTTACTTGCTCGGTCATAAAAGCGTTTTTACAGGAAATAAATTTTAATCACTCAAAGTAGTGAAATTTTATTTAGGTAGCTTTTATTGTACGGCCAAATTTATTTAGTCAGTGGTGGTGCCCAGTCGTTGATAAAATAATATTGCTTACAAGTACAAGGAGTTTAATTTCGCTGCACACAAATTGTTATTTCAATCTATAAAGACCATGAATATCCTAATCGCCGGCGGCGGAGGTAGAGAACATGCACTGGCATGGAAAATTAAACAAAGCCCTCTATGTAATCAATTGTTTGTAGCACCAGGCAATGCAGGAACCGAGCAGGTGGCTACCAATGTTTCACTAAGTGTTAATGATTTTGAAGGGCTGGCAGACTTTTGCATTAAGAACGATGTGCAGCTCCTGATGGTAGGACCGGAAGAGCCCCTGGTAAAAGGCATCTATGATTACTTCACTTCAAATCCAGCTACAGCTCATATTGCCATCATTGGCCCATCACAGGCAGCAGCCCAGTTGGAAGGCAGCAAGGCTTTTGCAAAAGAGTTTATGCAGCGCCATCATATTCCCACGGCTGCGTACAAAGAGTTTAATGCAGACAATTATGATGAAGGCACACAATACATCCGCAATCATGCTTTACCAATCGTATTAAAGGCTGATGGATTGGCAGCGGGCAAAGGCGTGGTGATTTGCACCAGTCATTTAGAAGCATTGGCTGAGTATGAACTAATGCTGCAGAAAGCTAAGTTTGGTGAAGCAGGCAAGCGGGTGGTGATAGAAGAATTTTTATCGGGTATTGAGATGAGTGCTTTTGTTTTCACTGATGGTAAACATTATGTGATGCTTCCTGAAGCAAAGGATTACAAAAGAATTGGTGTGGGAGATACCGGTCCAAACACAGGTGGAATGGGCGCTGTAAGTCCTGTGCCATTTGCTGATACCGAGTTTATGGAAAAGGTGAGAACAAGGGTAATTGAACCAACCATTGCTGGTTTGCAAAAAGAAGAATTACAATACAAGGGCGTGATATTTTTTGGCTTGATCAAAGTGAATGAAGAACCTTATGTAATTGAATACAATTGCAGGTTTGGAGATCCTGAAACAGAAGTGGTGGTACCAAGAATAAAGAATGACCTGGTAGAGATACTGATGGCTACCTCACAGCAAAGGCTAAACGAAATCAAAATTGAAACAGATCCCAGAACCGCAGTAACCATTGTTGCAGTAAGCGGCGGCTATCCAAATGAGCACCAGACTGGCTTTGCAATAGATGGGCTTGATATCACACCTAAGGAAGGAACCAT
>CAZDHQ010000383.1:0-5076 GCA_964505135.1 uncultured Ferruginibacter sp. | reverse complement strand
CGTGGAAAATTCTTTATCGGGAAAACGCTTCGCCAGCTTGTTTAAAAAAGTGATGATGCTGCCGGAGAGGGCGCCTTCGTAATCGTCAATTGCCTTGCACTGGTCGCAGGTGCAGTTGGTAAAGTTGCCATCGTTCTGGCTTACCGAGATGATGTGCTTGCCGGGGTTGGCTTTAAAGATAGAGTCGATGCGCTGGCTTACTATCTCGAACACATCGGGATTGCTGAGGCACCACTGGCTGGCCTTGCCGGGGTGCCGACTGCCATTGAAGTAGGCATAATACTCCGGGTGTGTTTGGCCGTATTGTTCTGATGGTAATAGTTTATCAAATGTGTGTACCCAGTAGCCGCCGGCAAATTCGCTGGCAGGTTCTTTTAAGCGGTGCCAGTAGTGGTACAGCGTATCGGTGGCCATGGCGTAGAGCTGGCTCTGGCGGTAGCGGAAGGCGGGGTTATCAATGGTATCAATGAATGGTATGCTGATGGATTTGTTTTTGGTGAAGCTGTATTCGTGTTCTCCCCAGTAATCAACTTTTAAATATTGTTCTAGTAAACTAACTGCTCCGTAAATGATAGCATTGCCACCGGTGCCGGATATACGCAGATGATGATTGGTGGTGGTGATTTGGAAGCCATCTTCTTTTATTTGGTTGTTGTGGTCGCTGTTATTGAGGATGATGTCGTTGGGTTTGTAGGTGGTTGTTTGAATGATGGGTAGTTTGGCGCCGCTGATTTTTTGAAGGAAGGATTGGAGGATGTTGGCGGCGGTGCGTTCTTCTTTTGTGTTGTTGGAAGTGATGATTCTTGAAGTGGGTGTGGCGTTTTTGGTGAGCTGGATTTGGGCTTGCGTATGGGTGATTTTTATGATTGCTATGATGGATATGATGGAGCGAAGCAATGTTTTGGTGGATGGCATAGATTGGGATTTAGTGTATAAATATAAAGGGTTTGAAGGTGTAGTGGATTGGGTGGTTAATATTGAGGAAGGGTTGGGTAATTTTTTGGGAGTTTCACGCAAAGATGGCAAAGGGTGTGGAGGGTTGTGTCACGCAGGGGCGCAGAGGGAAGGCAGGGTTTGATGTGCATCATTATTTGTATAATTAAATAGCCTACTGTAGCCAGGAGGAATAAGGTAATAAGGTCTGCTGTATTATTATGTTGTCTTCTACTAAGGTTAGAGGCAGGTACTTCTTAAAGCGAAGAGAAAGAATAAGGTTTTCTAAAATGAATGCTGCTTGTAAATAAAAAGGTTTGCATTTATTACACAGCCTCGTAGAGGCTTAAGGTTGGTGGATAAACAATAAGCGGATAAAGCCAGTGCCGTAGGTACGGGAGATCAATGTATCTGTGATGCCTACGGCATTTTATTTACGGGGTGGCGCTTTGGGCTACCAGGCTTATGTCCCTATGGGACGAAGGACAACGCATTTATGTGCTGGATGTAAAACCTTATTTATTGTCTTTAACCTTAGTAGAAAAATGCAGCCTGGTGTTTCGACCTTATTAGCTTATTTAATTAGTGACAAATAAGGTAATAAGGTCTGCTGTATTATTATGTTGTCTTCTACTAAGGTTGAAGGCAAGCATTATTAGTAAACAGAGAGAAAAGAAATAAGGTTTTTAGGAGCATGCTTTTAAAAACCTTATTTATTGACTTTAACCTTAGTAGAAGAATGCATCCTGCTATTTTCGACCTTATTAGCTTATTTAGTTAGTAGCGAATAAGA
This sequence comes from uncultured Ferruginibacter sp., assembly GCA_964505135.1. Classification (GTDB taxonomy): domain Bacteria; phylum Bacteroidota; class Bacteroidia; order Chitinophagales; family Chitinophagaceae; genus Ferruginibacter. The sequence goes on along the minus strand of CAZDHQ010000383.1, from coordinate 3,350 downwards.
TAATAAGGTCTGTTGTGATATTATGTTAGTTGCTACTAAGGTTGAAGGCAAGCATTATTAGTAAACAGAGAGAAAAGAAATAAGGTTTTTAGGAGCATTTTTTAAAAACCTTATTTACTGGCTTTAACCTTAGTAGAAAAATGTGCCGGGTATTTAGACCTTATTTATTTTGAGACGAATAAGTAATAGGGGCCTGCTAAATTATACAGCCCCGTAGAGGCTTAAGGTTGGTAGCAAGGCGGCAAACAAAAATTAGCGAGTGCCGTAGGTACGGGATATTTAATACATCTTTGATGCCTACGGCATTTTGTGAATGATTTATTCTTTTTATGCTACCAACCTTTGGCCCCGATGTGGCGGAAGAAGCGTTACCCCTGTTATGCTTTTTAAAAATTTATTGATTGGCTTTAACCTTAGTAGAAAATATGTGCCTGGGTGTTTCGACCTTATTAGCTTATTTAATTAAAGACAAATAAGGCAATAAGATCTGCTGTATTATTTTGTTGTTTTTATTAAGGCTAAAGGCGGTTCCTTTTGAAACAAAAGGAATCACTCAATGCCTGTAAACTCAAAATAACCATCCTTGAGTTGGTAAACGATTTTCTTTTTTGTTACCTCGGCTTTATTATTAACTACTGGGATGTACACTTTCTTTTGTTTGTCATCATAGGTAATTAATTCCAGCGGTCTTTCGGGTCGGTCAACTACGCTGAAAAAATCAAATGATACATCGATACGACTGAATTGCCTGGTTTTGGTTCTAAACAAGTGAACGGTATCAATTAACTTATTTTCATTAATACAATACACAGCAATTGATTGCATCACATCTTTCGTAGAAAATATACCGTTGGTAACCGGCAAATAATAAGTCTTATCTCCTGCCGGTACAGTAAAGATTTTTGAACAAAAACTTCCGGCATCACCTTCCTCATACTGCTGCTTTTTTACAAAGACTTTATTTCCGCTTCTCCATTGATAAATCGTTTTGAAAAAATGCATAGTGCCGCCAGTCCAGGTATCCCAGCTATAGATTCTATAGTTGCTATCTTCAGAACTGCTGATATAACAACCTACTTTCTTTAATTTTTCAAAAGCATAGTTAAGTGTAGCTGGATTGTTTGTAATCAACCCGGAAAGTTGTTCTTCAAATGCATCAGCATAAAAACTTGTGCTGTCACTATCATTTCTGTCAAAAGAAATAATGGTTTGATAGAGCTTGACCAGTTTATCTTCCTGTTGTGCGATAGCTTTATCCTGTGCTGTTGCAGCATGTTGGATAAGTAAGATTAAAAAGCAGGAGAAAGTTGTTCTAAGTGTTGAAGGCATAAAATGATTATGATGAGAATTAACGCTCTGCAAAGATAGGGTTAAGGCTTGTTTTGTGTTACATCCCGTAAAGGCAGCTGCCTAACTGTATTGCAGCTTCAAAACATAATGGAGATGGTACGGAAAGAATCGTACCACTTGTATTACTGGGCATGCCGAGTGTTGCATTCTCCCTCATCAGTATTCCACTTTTTGCATTATCAAAGCGCAATGAAAAGAGAGCAATTAAAATGGGTGCTACGATATTTTAAAGGGATCATAATAAACCATCGTTAACTTAGCAATCAATTACTGTTAAAGGACGAAATCGCCGGGTAGTTGCAAGATTCTCTCTAAATAATGTTGACTATGCAGAAGGATATTGATATTGCTTTTTTTCAATTGATTGATGACAGATTGAACAATGCGTATGAACAAAATGACATTGATCAGATTGAAAGGCTGCTTTCTTTAAATTGGACGATGCTTGAACCCGGGATTGGATTAGTACAAAAAACAGACTTTATAGTGGCAATTAAAGAACGCAGGTTAATACATACCGTGATGAAGAAAGCTGTAATACACGTAAGTATTGTGAATGGTATTGCAGTTGTAATATCCAAAGGCCGCAATGCCGGGTTGTACGGAGGAAAAGCATTTGATACCCTTCTGTGGGTAACCAATATTTACCAGAAGATAAACAATGAATGGATTTGCGTCTCAACACAAGAATCGCCTATACCATGTAAACAGCATGATGATCTTCAAGGCTGAATTTGTTAGAATTTTGACGTTGGCATTTGAATATTTTAAGCATTGTTAACCCACCCTATTAAATTGGATTTTTTATTACTACTATATGAATAAATACTTTCAAACCACCCTCTGGAAGAACTTTGCTGCTGCTATCGATATGCTGGATAGCATCGTCGCCATTTGCCCGGAAGAAATTTGGGAAAATGATAAGCAGGTTTATTACATGAGTTATCATGTCACTATCTTTCTTGACTACTATCTTACCAGCCCTGTAAAAGATTTTAAACCGCTACTCCCCTATACACTTTGCGACCCTGATCAATTGCCGGAAGGCGCTGTGGATGATGTATTGCCCAGCCGTTTTTATTCAAGAGATGAAGTAAGAAATGCACTGGCCACCATCAGGGAAAAATGTAAACAACTGGTGTGCTACTCACCTGCTGAAAAACTTACTGAGCGCTGGATTATGGATAATGAGATTGAACTGCATGGTTTGTGTCCATCACTCGTGGTGAATTATAGTTTACTGGAGATACTGTTTTACAATTTCAGGCATGTGCAGCATCATGTGGGGCAGTTGAATTTATTATTGAGGCAAAAAGCAAATGTGGCAGCGGATTGGATTGCGTTGGCGGAGTAAGTTTTTATTGGTTGAATTGTTTGGGTGCGATGGAATAAGGTAATAAGGTTTAACACCTCATATTGATTGAGTGCTACTAAGGTTTAAGACCGTTTGCCGATGCAGCTGATTGAAAAAGAAATAAGGTTAGCATGATGGCTCCTTATTTTTAATATACAAAAACGATGCAGCTAATGCTTGTTGGATTCTATTTATCCAGGCATTTAATACCTCGCTTTTACTGATGGTGATGGTGTGGAGCATGCTGGTAATGTTCCTGCAATAAGTCTTCACCAAAATCTCCATTGAAATCACGCCACACGGTATGAATATGATTGGCGTTGTTTTGGGTGTTGTCGAATTCAATTAAGAAGGTTTTGCCCTGCACCCGGTAGTAGTGCGGCTTTCCGCTCTCTGTCGCTCCGGCCCATCCAAATTCAATTGCATCCATATCCTCTTTCACAATATTGGCCATCCTCTTTTTTGCAACAGCAGCAGGCATGTTGGAAAGATAAGCAAGGATCAGTTGATTGAGCACTGCCTTTTGTTCATGCGTCATGTCTTTTACAAAAATACCAACGGGATCAAGCGGCTTTACCTGCTTGATATTCCGGGTTACAATTTCAGCAATGGCATCTGGTTGAAAGATGGCTTTTTTCCTTTGCTC
>CAZDHQ010000382.1:0-5084 GCA_964505135.1 uncultured Ferruginibacter sp. | reverse complement strand
GATTCTAACTCGCCAAAGTAATAAATGTAAGTGGCGGTTAATTTTCCGTTAGTATAGTGTTTTGATTCACCATGCAATTCATCCAGGTAGTAATTCTGTTCAGAAATAAGATTGCCGTTTTGATCGTAATATTTTTGCAGGCCATCGTAAGTGCCATAATAAAAGTTTTCTTCCTTCATTATTTTTCCATTAGGATAGTACACCACTTTACGTCCATGATCATCGCCGGCTATTCTTTCACTGTTCACATATTCTTTTCCGTTAGGATAATAAATGATCCTTTTACCGTAAGCCTGGAACTCATTAAACGTGATGTCTAAGCTTTTATTACCATTGCTAAAGTAAGCAGTTACATGTCCACTGCCTTTTTCAATTGGTATAGGGGGCACCATCTTGCCTGTTTTGTCTTTATAGCTATAGCCTTTCAATACGCCGGCTTTGTATTGAAAAGAAACTACCAGGTCTTTATCTGCAAATGTTTTTGTTTCACCATCTGTTTGGCCATTTTTGTAATTAATTTCTTTATCCACTGTTGCATCTTCATTGTATTGTATAAATGTGCCGGTAGCCAAACCATCCTCATCGTAGTTTTCGAGTGCTGAGATAGTGCCTTCATAAATATAGTACTTCCATTTGCCGTACTTATTACCGTTTTTATAAACACCTTCTGTTCTCAGCTTGCCATTGGGATACCATGCTGTATAAGTGCTGTCTTCCTCGCCATATTTATAATAGCTAATGCTCGCTTTAGAGCCATCGCCATTGGTTATTTTATACATGCCATGGCGCTTGTAATTCTTGTATTCAGACTCTATGTAAGGGGTTCCGTTATGATGCAAAAAGACAAGTTTGCCATTTCCTTTGTCCAGTTCAGATACATGCAATATTGTTCCTGTGGTATCGTATTGAATAATTTTATATAGCCAGCCCGTTTTGTAAAAAGCTTGGTAGTTTAACTTGCCGGAAGGGTAGTAGTATTCTGCAATGCCGTTAAGATCATTATCAAGATAATAAAATTTAGAAGTAATGTTACCTTTTAAATTTCTTTCAATAAATGTACCCTGCTTTTGACCTTCTACATACCATCCTTCACCCATCACTTCGCCATTGATATAATAATCAGTAAAATAACCATCTGCATTGTTCTCTTTATACCTGCCTTCCTGTTTTATTTTTCCATTGGCATAAAATTCTTTTCTTATACCATCCAGTAAGCCTTTTTTATAATCTGCATCCACACTTACGCTGCCATTTTTATAATAGTACTTCCCTTTTCCTTCCAGTACACCGTCTTTAGTATAATAACCATCGCTGGATTTGCTTCCGTCAGGAGCATAAAAAGTAATATTGGCATCTCCCTTTCTGCTGGTAGTGTTGCTGATAACATTTCCCTTTTTATCATAAAACTTGATGTCTCTTAGTCTCCCTTTTTCAAACACTATTTCTTCAGAAAGCAGTCCATCGTCATCAAAGTCTTCTTTTTTACCGTCAATCTCTCCTTTGCGGTAAGTAGTTTTTGTTTGTATTTTTCCATTTTTATGCCAGGCACTGTATTCACCGTCTAACTGGCCCTTAAGGTAATTTTCTACACTCATCGCTGTGCCGTCTTTATAGAAAGATTTCCATTCGCCTGTTTTTTCATTTTCAATATAATTACCCGTAATTTTTATCTTACCGTTATCGTAATATTCTTTGTATTCTCCATTGGCTTTGTCTTTGGTATAATTAAGGGTGGATTCTATTTTCCTGTTTTGATGGTAGGTGGTTTCTATGCCTTCCTGCATGTCGTTTACATAAACAGTTTCAGTTCTCAAATAATCATTGATGTTATAGTATTTGGCCAATCCTTCTTTCTTTCCATTCCTGTACGGTATTACTGACTTCAGCATGCCGTTGTAGAAATAAAGTGTTTCAATACCATCTATTTCATCATTTAAATAATTCGTAATCGAATAGGGGAGCCCGTTAGAGAACCAGCTTTCACTCTTGCCATTTGCTTTACCATTTTTATACACAGATCGTTCTTTTAGAATGCCGGTTTCGTAATAATAGACCCATTCTCCTTCCCGATCACCTTCTGCATTAAATACTCCCTTTGATTTTATTTTCCCGTTAGGGTAATAGAATTCCCACGGCCCGGTAACTACTTCCTCGTTCTTGCTGTTTCTTCCATAGGCGCCTTTGCCTGTAACTGCATAATTCTTGATGTAATAGTTGGTTATTGCTTTGTCTCTTTTGTTAAAGCTGATTTCCTGCGTGGTTCTTATCTGGTTTAAATAATTTATAAAGTTGTCTTCAAATGCTTTGAGTGTTTTCTTTTCACTCTTGATATAGTCTTTTACCGGCTTAATATCTACTTCACTGAACATGTAAAAAACAAAGGGTTCAAACTGCCCATCGTCCCATATCTTTTTGTACAACGGTGCATAGTACTGCATCCAAAAACCTTTGTCATTGGCATTAAACTCTGTTTTTTCAAAAGCTACCTGCAATTGGCGGACAATCTGGTCTTCAAGGCTTGCCTTTAGTTTATATTTTTTATCCAGGGCAATTTTGCTTATAATAATTTCCTGCACCGCATCAAAGTCATCTTCTTTGCCGGGCTTATATCTATTAATGTAATCATTTAGTTCATTACTGCCTGATGAGATCATAGAAAGATAACTGATGGTTGACTTACGGTTACGGTTACCCGGTTCCACCAGCAGGTTGGCAGCAAAGCTAAAAAGCGCCTGCACCAGGTTGCCTTTTACCAGGCTCACCTTACCCAGGTAATAATGTGCGGAAGAGTAGTAAGGATTCAGCATAATGCACTGCTGAAAACTCTTCTTTGCTTCTTCGTATTTCTCCAGCCTAAAATAGCTAATACCTTTATTAAAATAAGCGATGTAATTGTAGGGAGATTCTACCAACATAGAATCGTAGGTTTTTATAGCCAGCTCAGCTCTTTTAGAATCATCATACACATTGGCCATTAAATTATACCAGTCTACATTTTTTTCAGGGAATCTTGACTGTGCTTCACGTATATATTTCTCAGCCTCTGCATAGCTGCTGTCCCTGTAATAACACAGGATGATTTCGTTTAACACATCTGCATAGCCGGTATCACTTGGCGGTACTTTCAGGTACTCTTTCAGGGCCTCTTTGTATTTTTCATGTGAATACAGTTCAGCACCTTTTTTCAGCACTTCTTTACTGTCTATTAAAGGATTATTGAGTTCCCGTTGTGCATTAGTAATTTTTACTGAGAACAGGAGGCAGAGGAATAGCAATTGTTTCATCGTTGCTGGTTGCGTTTTTGGGTTCCACATTTAGATTTCAGGTATAAATGTAGTGGAAAAATTAATTCATTCTGCTTTCGCTTGCTTTAAAATGTTTCCAACATTCCGGTTCTTAGCAAATTCAAATTGTAACTTTGGCTTTTGTGCTAAAAAAGGTAAGAGTAATAATGAAATACGAAATAGGAGATAAGATTGTAGTGACATTAACCAACGAAGAGGGCAGGGTAGTAGACATCATCAATGAACAAATGGTAATGATTGAAGTAAAGGGTGTAAAATTTCCAGCCTACCTCGACCAGATAGATTTCCCTTACTTTAAAATGTTTACCGAACAGCGAAAGGTAGATAAGAAAAAGATTTTTATAGATAATATAAAGAAAGAGAAACCGCAGCCGAAAAAGAAAGTGGCAGACGGCGTATTTCTTTCTTTCGTTCCCATTTTTGATAAGGATGTTTTTGATGATGATGTAGTAGAGAAATTTAAGCTCTATTTAATTAACCAGGACGAAGTGGGCTACAATTTTACTTACCACCTGTTGTTTAATGGGGAGAGTAATTTTGAATTAAGTAATACCATTGCACCATTAACTGATTTTTATCTGCATGATGTGAAGTTTGATGACCTGAGTGATAATCCACGCTTTAGTGTTGAGTTTTCATTGGAGAAGCCGGATAAAAAGAAAGCACCTTACTTTGAAACTTCTCTCAAGATAAAAGCAAAACAGCTTTTTAAAAAAATTGAAGAAACAAGGTTAAAAAATGAACCGTCTTTTTCTTATTTGCTAATGGAAAAATATCCTGATAAAACGGAAGAAGAAAAACTGGATATCGGCTCGTTGAATAATGCTGGTTTCAGGGTTTACGATATCAGCCGGGTAAGGGAATTGTTGCCGTCTGCAAGATCAGTGGTGGACCTGCATATTGAAAAACTGGCTGATAACTGGAAGCACATGAGTAATTTTGAAATCCTGTCGCTGCAGTTAAAAGAGTTTGAAAAATTTTATGAGTTAGCAGTGTTGCATCACCTTCCAACACTTACTATTCTACCTGGCGTAGGTGCAGGTAAGTTAAAAGATGAAATTCATTCAATTTTAAAAACCAAAAGAGAAGTGAAGTCTTATATCAATCAATATACAGCCTCTTATGGATATGGTGCTACTGAAATATTTTTTGCTTATTAAAATTTTTATAAGCAGCTATACCACCTCACCTTCAATATCAAAATCGTAGGCCTTATTGATTTTCACATTTACAAAATCACCCGGCGCCAATTTTTGCTTGCTGTGCACAATCACTTCATTGTCTACTTCCACGCTGTCAAACTCAGTACGACCCAGGTAACGGCCAGCTTCTTTTTTGTCAATAACTACTTTAAATGTTTTGCCTACTTTTTCCTGGTTCTTTTCCAGGCTAATTTCCTGCTGCACTTCCATTATCTCCTGCGCCCTTGCTTCTTTTTCTTCGGCAGAGACATCATCAATCATATCATAAGCACTCGTGCCTTCTTCGTGGCTGTAAGTGAATGTGCCTACACGGTCAAAGCGCATTTGTTGTAAAAATGTTTTCAATTCTTCCACATCATCTCTTGTTTCTCCGGGGAAACCGGCGATCAAAGTAGTTCTGATGCAGATACCGGGCAGGCGTAAACGAATTTCTCCAATTAAATCTTCCATCTCTTCACGGGTAATCTGGCGCTTCATCAGTTTCAGCATATTATTGGCCGCATGCTGCAGCGGCATATCCAAATAGTTGCAGATGTTATCTCTTTCTTTTATCGCATCAATAATCTCCAGCGGAAAT
>CAZDHQ010000381.1:0-5094 GCA_964505135.1 uncultured Ferruginibacter sp. | reverse complement strand
CACCAGACTTAGGATCTGGCGGAGCAATCCATGTAGGTTCGACCCCTATCATCCGGACTAACGCCCCTAGCTTTTCCCGATCAACCGGGATGATATTGGGGCTTTTTTTAATCATCTATTGCGGCACCTAAGAGCTGCAATTTAAAATCTAAATTCCCTTTTGGGTACCAGGATATGGCTACAGTAGCAAGAGAAAACATTGGTTTGTTAACTGACAAAATCACTGTTAAACTGAGTAAAGAAGATTATCTCCCCGCTTTTGAAAAGAAAGTAAAAGAATACAGCAAGTCTGCTAATATTCCCGGCTTTAGAAAGGGAATGGTACCTGCAGGTCTTGTAAAAAAAATGTATGGTCCCTCTATCTATGCAGATGAAGTGATCAGAACTGTAGAAAAAGAATTGTACACTTACCTGCAAACAGAAAAGCCGGACATTTTTGCACAGCCTTTGCCTTTGGCAAACGATGCTTCTCAAATTGATTTTAAAAATCCTGCTGATTACGAGTTTGGTTTTGAAATTGGCCTGAAACCTGCCTTTGAATTGGCTGATTTAAAGAAAGCAAAAGTTACGTTGCACAAAGTAAAAGTAACAGATGAAATGGTGCAGGAAGAAGTAAACCGCATGCAGATAAAAGGCGGTAAAATGACGGAGCCTGAAGTGGTAGACAATGAAGAAAATGTATTGAATGTTCAGTTTACTGAAAGCGACAAAGAAGGTAACGCAATAGAAGGCGGTATCAGCAAAGAAAATTCTGTAATGCTAAAATATTTTTCTGCTGCATTGCAAAAGCAATTGACTGGCAAGAAAAAGGATGACAGCGTAGTTTTCCAACTGAGCAAAAGTTTTGAAGGCGATAAGCTGGAAATGATTTTGCAGGATTTGGGTTTTGAAAAAGATGATAAAGAAGCTGCAAAGAAATATTTCAAATTGACCATTGTAAAGATTGGTTTGGTTGAAAAAAGAGAATTGAACGAAGAGTTTTTCAATGAAGTATTTCCAGGCGGTGAAGTAAAAACAGAAGAAGAGTTCAGAAATAAACTGAAAGCTGAAATTGAGCAATACTGGGAGAGCCAGAGCAAAAATCAATTACACGATCAACTGTATCATTACCTGCTGGATGAAACTAGCATGGAATTTCCTGCTACTTTTTTAAAGCGCTGGCTGCAAACCGGTGGCGAAAAACCAAAGACCGAAGAAGAAGCAGAGGCTGAATTCCCCATGTTTAGCCAGCAGTTAAAATGGACATTAATCAGTGATAAAATCATCCAGGATAATCAACTGAATGTTTCGCAGGAAGAATTAAAGGCTTCTATGAAAGATGAGATCATGCGCTACTTTGGTACCATGAACCTGGGTGAAGATCAAAGCTGGTTAGACAGTTATGTAGACAGGATGATGAAGGATGAAAAGCATGTTGACAACAGCTACCGTAAATTAGTTACAGATAAATTATTTAAATGGGCTGAGGAAAATGTAAAGCCAAAAGAGAAAGAAGTGACACCTGAAGAGTTGAATGGTTTACAGCATCATCATCACCACTAAAGAAAACAAGTTTCGACAATGGAGAAGCCGGTAATTAAGTTTGCTGGCTTTTTTATTGCTTCACAATTTTCTTTACCAGCGCTTTTTTAATGTTGATCCAAACAGCCACATAATAAATGCCAGCATTCCATTTTGCCGAAGGCAATGTAAAGTTTTGCGGACTGCTGATTGTTTGTTCTGCCACTTGATAAATCGTTTGCCCGGCACCGTTATATACAGAGATGCCAATCTTTGCCATTTCATTTTGGTTGATAAACACAGTAAGATTATTCCTTACAGGATTGGGGCTGATAAGAATTTTCTCTGTTGTTTTTTTACAGGAAGCCTGCAATGTTAAAGAGGTTGAATCCAAATAAAAACTTGTGTCAGTGTCAATAGTTAATAATAACCTGTATTGAACCGTAGTGCCTGCATCCAGTGTATCAAGATTATCCGTAAAGCTCATTTGTTGGTTCGAAAAATCACCCGATGCATTGATGGTGTCAGCCACAGTAAAATCAATAGCACCAGGTAATTTCTTTTCAACAACAATTTTCATTCCGTCGGCAATCTTTACCTGCCAGTTTAATAAAGCTTTACAATCAACAATATTTTTATTTCCCCAGGCAAATGTTTTTTGCTGCAGTAGTACAAAAGTTTTCTTTACATCAGGAATACCATAGCCTGTTCTATCGTCTGGGTTGGAGAATCTATCAGAAGACTTGATGAGCGCATCTGTAATACTTGCATTAATGATTTCAGGAAATGCCTGTTTAATGCAAGTCAAAATGCCGGCCATTAATGGACATGCATAAGAAGTTCCATTGCCATAAACAGGAAGACCCGTTGCAGAACTGGCAATAACGGTTGCGGCACCTACTGCTGCTACGGTTGGTTTTATTTGCCCATCGCTGGAAGGCCCATAGCTGCTAAATCCGGCCACTTGTTTATTGGTGTTTACAGCACCTACGGCTATTACGCTGTCTGCATCTGCAGGTGTGGTAATATAATGCCACTGGCTATTGCCGTCATTGCCGGCAGCCGCTACCACCATGATGCCTTTTGAAACTGCGGCATTCACTCCTTTTGCGATGAGAGTGGTATGTCCATCCATATCCGCATAGGTATGATCAAAATTGCTGTCGTCAAAAAGATTGTACCCTAGTGAAACGGAAAGAAGATCAACACCAGCGCTGTCTGCTTTTTCTGCGGCGGCTATCCAGTTTTGTTCTTCCACCGGGTATTCGGTTGCTGCGTCTTCTGTACGGTATAAATAAAAAAACGCTTCAGGTGCACTGCCAATAAATTTACCCGGAAGGTTAGCCGCCATTGTACTAAAGCATTGCATGCCATGCACACTTGATCCATTTACATTTTCTGTTTGCAATACATAATCCCAAGTGCCTAAAATTTGGCCATAGTTTCTTGCAGAATCAAATGTGGTTAATGTAGCATAATTACTAAAACCGGCATCGGTAATAGCAACCTGTATATCTTTTCCTCTAAAGCCAAGATTATGCAAGAACTCGGCATTGTGTAAATGTATTTGCGGATAGGCTAGACCGTAATCGTAAAAATTACTGAGTGGTGAAAGGGGTCTTTGTAAGAACGGATCAATTCTTTCCGTTGCAGTATCCAACTTTTTATTTACTGATTTAACAGGCCTTAATGCAATTGGGTTGGCACTTTCTACAAAAGAAAAACGGTTGATTTTTTCAAGTGCAGCAGCATCGGTTGTTTGAATACAAACCTGGTTAAACCATTTGCTTACATTTAAAATATTGACGGAGCCTGCTTTTTGAATACTATCAATATAACGCTGATTAACCGGAAGGTCAGATTCGGTGATGGGAATATTATACTTAGCCCGGCGGTCAATTGCTCTCTGGGAAAGAAATGTGGCAGGACTATTAATGTTATAACTATTGCCTGCTTTGTCTTTCAATTTGATGATGTAACGGGAATATTGAGCATTCAGTTGTATAACACCTGCAGTCAACAGCAAAAAAATAAAAATCAATGTTCTCCCCATACTCCAATTTACTATTTATTCTGTACAGGCGCTAAGTAGCGTTAGTTGTGATCAATCATCGTGAGGGTAACGCCAAAAGAACCGGTAACAAAATGACCATCTACAATCCCATCGGACGGTTGGTATTCTGAATGGTAGAGTCTTTTGTATACAAGGCCCAAACCTTTTGCATAATATTCAGCGCCATAGTTTACTTCACTATAGGAATGAATATCTTCCGGGTAGCCAAAGGTCGTATCAATCTGTGCTACTTTTAACGTGTTGTCAAGCGTGATAGAACCTAATGTTAATGGTGCATTTACGCTATCGTATGTATAATCCCATCCATCCAGGTAGCCGTAATCAAAATCATCAGAGCTGGTATTGATGTAGGCATTGCCTTTCCAGGAAAATCCATCTGTAAAAGGCTGTTTCAATTTTATGTAGCGAAAGTTATTTTCAACAAACTCATAGGTACTGCCATCAATCACCGCCATAGAAGTATTGTCTCTTACCCAGGGTTTTGTTTCATTGTCCCTGATATACCTGTACATCCTGTAAGCAGGCCTGCCAAGGTTATCTGTAATTAAAGAATCTACTTCATATTTTACCTGGTAAGTGTACAATTTGGTTGTAAGTGACCCCTGTACGCCAAAGCGGATGGAATCACATTGATAAATGATGTATTTGCCCGGCGTTAGATTTACGTAGTCTGAAATGGGGGCTAGTTTATAATCATCTGTTTTTTTTGAACATGCACTTAAGAGAAGCACAGTAACAAAAGCAGCCAGGAAAATATTTTTTATCATAAGATAGTGATGATACAGTTTACAGACCCGTGAACTATGTAAAAAGCTGCTCATTCCGTTGGATAATTCCACCACCAATCACATCATCTCCTTCATAAAATACCGCACTCTGGCCGGGGGCAATGCCTTTTACGTCTTCGTAAAAACGCACTTTCACACCGTTTTCGTATGTGTACAGGTTGCTTAAAGCACCTTTATCTTTATAACGAATTTTGGTGATGGCTTCCATGCCTTCTGTTACACCATCGTATTTAATCCAGTTGATTTTGGCCACATTCATTTCAGCGCCTTTTAGATCAGTTTCATCACCTAATACCACCGTATTGCTGGCCGGGTCGATGTGGGTTACAAATGCAGGTTTTCCCAGGGCAATGTCCAGTCCCTTGCGCTGACCAACCGTGTAAAAAGGATAGCCTTTATGCTGACCCAATACTTTTCCCGTTTTATCAACAAAATTGCCTCCTGCCACTTTTTCTTCCAATCCTTCCACCCTGCGTTTTAAAAAGCCACGGTAATCATTGTCGGGCACAAAGCAAATTTCATAGCTCTCATTTTTCTTTGCCAGTTCAGGATAGCCAAAATCATGCGCCATTTGCCGGATGGCTGTTTTGCGATACGTACCCAGGGGTAATAAAGTGCGGCTTAATAAGTCCTGTTGCAAACCCCACAACACATAGCTCTGGTCCTTGGTATCATCAATGCCTTTGCGAATGAAATACCTGCCATTATCATGCTGGTGAATTTGTGCGTAAT
>CAZDHQ010000380.1:0-5139 GCA_964505135.1 uncultured Ferruginibacter sp. | reverse complement strand
CAACTGTCCGTCTTTTCCAACATAACTATTCACATCATTCCAGTTTTGGAAGATGCCTGCAGTTTTATAACCATAAAATGCATTAAAGGATTGACCTGTTTGTATTCTGGTAACTGATCCCATTGACTGGAATCCTGCATAACCATCAATATAGTTTGCATCAGAAGCTACATAAGTCACTTCATTTTTTAACCATGCCACGTTACCATTGGCTGAGAAATTAACCTCTCCAATTCTCTTGCGATATCCTACTTCAAGTTCAACACCGGTGTTTTGCATATCAGCAATATTGCCTACAGGTGAAGCTGAAACACCTACATAACCGGGGATGGTAATAGGACGAAGAATACCCGTGGTTTTCTTTTTATAAAAATCAAAAACAACAGTCAGGTTTCTTAACATGGTTGCTTCAAAACCTACGTTGGTTTGTGCAGTTTCTTCCCAGCGTAAGTCAGGGTTATCCAAAGTAGAAGGTGCATAACCTGTAGTAATATTGCCACTTGTACCAAGTGTGTAGTTATATCCACCAACTACAGTTGCTAAATATCCAAAGTTAGCAATGGCGTCATTACCTACTTTACCATAGCCGCCTCTTATTTTCAGGGAATTGACGATGTTATTTATTGTCCAGAAGTTTTCTTTATTAACTACCCATCCAGCTGAGAAAGATGGGAAAAATCCATATTTATTATTAGCTCCAAACCTTGATGAACCATCACGGCGAACAATACCAGTAAACAAATATTTTTCCTGGAAATTATAGTTCAACCTTGCAAACAAAGAACTCAGTTTGTGCTGCGTTGCATCATAAGAACCTGATGTTCTGCTTGTTTGAGGAATATCAAAATTAAAAGAAGCGTCTTTATAACTGGTGATAGGCAGGTTAAACATAGTAAGGCTTGAACCTCCACCAATGTTTTCTACATAAGCGCCCTGGCCTAACAAAACGGTAAAGCTATGATCCAAAATCTTTTTGGAATAAGTAATTGTATTTTCAATATTCCAGTTGAATACATTGTTATCAGCCCTTCCATAATTGTTTTGCGAAGTAAGGTTGGTTGCACTTAGATAAAACAGCGGAGTAAAACCCTGGTTACCCCAGTAAGCAAGTTTGCCACCCCATGTTGATTTTACTTTGATATCTTTTGTAATAGCTGCTTCTAAATAAGCATTACCAACAAAATCATCAGACCAATAATATTGACCAAGCCTTGTTTGTATATACGCCAGTGGGTTTGTCATTTCCTGGCCTACAATAGAAGAAATACCATAAGGGTTACCGTTAGCATCTCTTATTACAGGGTTTACGCTGTAAGGAGCCATATTTGCTTCCAGTGGATCAGTAACAACCAACGGAGTTATTGGATCAAGGTTGATTGCTGAGCTGAGCGGACCGCCATATTCACTGTTTGTATTTCCAAGCCCCATACTCTTTTGATGTGCATAACCAACAGCTTCACCAAAAGTGAATATGTTGGAAATTTTATGCGTTGAGTTTAAGCGGATACTTTTTTTGTTATAGTTAGAAATATCAGTTGCCACAATACCCTGCTGATCCTGCAATCCAAATGACAAATAAAAAGTGGATCTATCATTTCCCCCGCTCAAACTAATTTCATGATTGGACCGGCGGGCATCATAGTTAAAAATCGCTTTCTGCCAATCAGTACCAAGACCAAGGCTTGCAACATCTGGAAACATGATATTTCCTCCACCTGCTACTGATTTTTCATTTAATAATGTAGCATACTGTGTCGCATTCAAAAGGTCAAGAACTTTAGCTGGAGCTGATGTGCCATAAAATCCATTGTAGCTAACGTTGAGTTTACCAGCCTTCCCTTTTTTGGTAGTAACAAGAATAACACCTGTTGCAGCTCTTGTACCATAAATTGCTGCAGATGCAGCATCCTTCAATACCTCAATAGACTCAATGTCAGATTGATTCAGGTATGCAATACCTCCCTGGTCAACTACCACTCCATCCACTACCCATAGCGGATTGTTGTTTCCATCCCCAAAAGTGGTAACGCCACGTACCAGAATTTTTGATGTAGACCCAGGCTGCCCTGAGTTTTGCATAATAGTTACACCTGATACACGTCCCTGTAACGCCTGTTCCACACGGCCATTGGGAACTTTTTCAAGGTCTCGTGCTTTTACACTTGTGATGGCTCCTGTGGTAACACTTTTCTTTTGTGTTCCATAACCAACCACCACCACTTCATCCAACTTCGATTCAACTTTTGCTAATGAAACAACAATGGGTGTTTCAGTAATTGCTACGTCTTTCATTTCAAAACCTACAGACGTAACCGTTAGTGTTTTTACATTTGCTGATACGGAAATTGAAAATTCACCATTCTCGTTGGTTGTTGTACCTACTTTTGTATTCTTTACCATCACAGAAGCACCAGCGATAGCAGCACCATTCTCACCGGTCACTTTTCCTGTAACGGTTTTATTTTGGCTCCACGAAACTGTAGTGATTGATAAAAAAAGCAGCAGGAGTAAACCCTTGAAGACATTTTTCATAAAGCTTGGTTTTAGTTTTTTGAGATCGTTTTTAACAAAGCAAAATTATATCAATACAATACAGCTAATCAAATATTAGTTATTTGTATTTCATGATTCCAATCATCACATTTACTGATGAAAGTCGTGGAAATTCACTAAGGGTTACGAATATCTTGTGGCTTTTTTGGGATACCCGTATCCGGTAGAGCCTATTCAAATGATTAATTTTAAACATGTCAAGTTCAGCCAATTTCTGTAAAGGTTATATCCAGCCCCGGAGGTTTAATTACATATTGTTTTGATTATGAATCTGCCTATTTAGTTAAAAAAATAAACATGTGATTGCCTCTTGAATCTAATATTTTCTGCTATCAAATAAATTGCTTGCATTATCTTCAATAGATTATATTTTTCATTATACACTACCTTGACATGAATAACATCGAATCAAATAAAAACGAGGATGCAATGAAGATAGCCTGGAGCCATGTGAAAAAGCAACTCGAAAAGATTTATGAAGGTGGTGGCAAAAAAGCAATCGATAAACAAAGGGAAAGAAATAAATTAACTGCAAGAGAGCGGATTCAATATTTATGCGATACAGGAAAACCATTTATTGAAATTGGTGCATTTGCAGGTTATGGTATGTATGAAGCAGAGGGCGGTTGCCCCGCAGGTGGCACGGTGGCTGGTATTGGTTATGTAAGTGGCAGGCAGTGTGTAATTGTTGCCAATGATCAAACAGTGAAGGCTGGTGCATGGTTTCCTATCACAGGAAAGAAGAATCTTCGCATGCAGGAGATTGCCATGGAGAATCATCTGCCCATCATTTACTTAGTAGATAGTGCCGGTGTTTACTTGCCAATGCAGGATGAAATTTTTCCAGATAAAGAACATTTTGGCCGCATCTTTAGAAACAATGCAAAGATGAGTGGCATGGGCATTACACAAATAGCAGCTGTGCTGGGTGCATGTGTGGCAGGTGGTGCGTATCTACCCATTATGAGTGATGAAACATTAATGGTGCAGGGCAACGGTTCAATATTTTTGGCCGGCCCTTATTTAGTGAAAGCAGCCATTGGCGAAGATATTGATGCCGAAACATTAGGCGGTGCTGTTACACATACTGCTATCAGTGGCATTGCAGATTATAAATTTGATACAGAAAGAGAATGTCTTGATCATATAAAAAAAATAATCAGTAAACTCAGTAACTCAACAACTGCAGGCTTTGATCGCATTGATGCAAAAGCACCGATAAAAAAATCAGCAGATATTTATAGTGTGATGAGTGAAGGTAATGGCAAGCCTTATAATATGGTGGATTTGATTGAATGTTTCGTGGATGAAAAAAGCTTTGACCAGTTTAAAGAAGATTATGGCAAAACAATCATTTGCGGTTATGCAAGAGTGGATGGTTGGGCAGTGGGTATTGTTGCGAATCAAAGACTGGTGGTAAAAAGTAAAAAAGGTGAGATGCAGTTGGGCGGTGTGATATATAATGATAGTGCAGATAAAGCTGCTCGTTTTATCTTGAATTGCAATCAAAAGAAAATACCGCTGGTGTTTTTACAGGATGTAACGGGCTTTATGGTGGGCAGCCGCAGTGAACATTCAGGCATTATAAAAGATGGAGCCAAGCTGGTGAATGCTGTGGCCAATTCTGTGGTTCCAAAAATTACTTTTATTGTTGGCAATAGTTACGGCGCAGGTAATTACGCCATGTGTGGTAAAGCCTATGATCCAAGATTTATTTATGCATGGCCCACGGCAAAAATTGCAGTAATGGGTGGTGAACAGGCGGCCAAAACTTTATTGCAAATACAGGTGGCATCATTAAAAGCCAAAGGAAAAGAAATAACGCCTGAAGATGAAAGTAAAATTTTAAAAGAAATTACTGATCGCTACAATAGTCAAACTACAGCTTACTATGCTGCTGCACGACTTTGGATAGATGCTATTATTGATCCGGTAGAGACAAGACGATTAATAAGTGAAGGTATCAATGCAGCGAATCATAATCCTGTAATACCTGGTTTAGCAACAGGAGTGTTCCAGGTGTGATCAGTTATTCATCACATCAAGTTTATCCACCTAAATGAGTTAATTTCACAGAACAGAGCCGTGTTAATGAGAAAAGCTTTTCAATTTATTTGGTTGGGACATTCACGTATTTATTCTGCGTTTGCAACAATATGCATAATGTTTCTGCAGTCCTGCAAAGACGATAGCTATCTCACTATTCCTCCTCCCCTTCCTGACGCAAGCTTTACAGAAAGTTTTGATAATTACGATGAAGCATACACGAAAGGGTGGCGCTCTGTAAATAACAGTGATCCCATTGGAAGAAAATGGTATGACGTAGCAGAGACACCCAATTTTGGTTCACCCAATTACGTGGTAATCTATTACCCGGGTTGGAACCAGGCACAGTTGACGCTGGATTCATTACAATTTCCTTATGCACCTTTTCCTCAGCGTTATTGGATGCCGGCTTTCTTTTCACAGCGTGCAAGTAATGGATATGCAGCCACCAGCATTGCCTGCGCCGATGTTATCAATCAATACCAGGTAAGCTGCTGGCTCATTTCTCCGGAGCAGTTTATTAAAAATGGAGACACCATT
>CAZDHQ010000379.1:0-5145 GCA_964505135.1 uncultured Ferruginibacter sp. | reverse complement strand
CCCTGTATCTGCTAATTACGAAGTAGTAGAAATAAAAGCCAGGGTAATTACTGCTTCAGGCAAAGTGATCGACGTACCAAATGAAAAAATAAAAGAAGAGGAAGAAAAAGGCAAACGTTATAAACTGTTTGCGATGGAAGGGCTTGAAAAAAATGCAGAAATCGAATACAGTTATACCGTAAAGAAAGGCGCAACCTTTTTTGGAAGTGAAATTTTTCAAAGTGAAAACACACCTTATGCTGAAGCAAGACTTACAGTAATTTCACCCTCTCATTTGCAATTCACTGCCAAAGGATACAATGGCTTTAATGTGTCAGCAGATTCAGTAATTGGCAATGACAGAATACTTCCCTGCTATTCTCAAAACATACCGGAGCTGTATGATGAGAAGTACGCTTATAAAGATTGGTTTCTGCAAAGGGTTGATTTTAAGCTAAGCTTTAACCTAAGCTCTTCTTCTAACGTGGAACTATACACATGGAAAGAATTTGCCCGTAAGGCATTCCCTAATCTTACCAATACTTCAGATAAAGAGAAGAAGGCGTTAGAAAAGTTTATGAAGAACTTAGACCTTCCGGCCAATGCAAAAGAAGAAAAACAAATACAGTTATTGGAAGACTACATGAAAACAAAAATCAATGTAGATGACAAGCTGGTAAATGAAGGCGGATCAGATATTGAAACAATTGTAAAAACGGGCAATGCTACCAACTTTGGTGCAGACAGGCTTTTCATCGCTATGCTGGAAGCTAAAAATATCAAGTACCAAATTGTCTTTCCGTCTGTAAGAGATCAATTGCCGCTGGATGAAGAAATGGCCAACTGGAACAGGATTGATGAAACCTTAATTTATTTCCCTTCAACGGGTAAATATGTACAGCCATCTAACGTAACCCTTCGCTACCCATATGTGGAACCCAACTGGGCAGGTACTACTGGTTTGTATTTAAAAACCACCAGCATTGGAGATTTAAAAACTGCCGTAAGCAAATTTGATACGATTCCAATGGAACCGTTTGATCAGCATGCACATAACATGGAAGTTACAGCCATGCTGGATGAAAGTGGCGACTCTATAATAGTGGAGAGCAAACAGATATTAACAGGCTATGCTTCTATCTATTACAGGCCATTGTGGTATTATCTTCCAAAGGATAAACAGGATGATGCAGTTAAAGAGATCATTAAGTCTGTTGCGGAAAGTGAAAACATTCAAAACATTAAGGTGGAAAACACCAAGTTGACAGACATTTCAGACAATAAACCACTCACTATAACAGGCACTATTCATACGGCAGAATTACTTGAAAGAGCGGGCAATAAATTGCTGTTTAAAGTAGGTGAGCTGATAGGACCACAGGTGCAGATGTACCAGGAAAAGCCACGGTTGCTGCCGGTGCAACTGCCATATGCCCATGTACTGAACAGGATATTAAAATTTAAAATACCTGCCAATTATATCATCAAAAATGCTGATGATATAAAAATAGATATGCAGTATAAAGATGCAGATGGTGTTAAATATGGTTTTGTAAGTACGTATAAAATTGAAGACGATATGCTGATTATTGATGTGAGAGAAACCTACCGTGACATTAATTATCCATTGAGTGAATTCCAAACATATCAAAAGGTAATCAATGCCTCTGCAGACTTTAATAAAGTAGTATTAGTGCTTGAAAAGAAATAATTGCAATTAGAATTATCCCTGTGTAGCCAGTTTACTTTTTTTATACCCATACAAAAAGTAAATGATTAAACCCAATACCAGCCAGCCTGCGAACCAGGCCCAGTTCTTAGCCGTCATACCGGTTAAAAGGTAAAGACAGGTGGTAAGACCAAGCAATGGTATCAAAGAATATTTTTTGATAAAGGTGAGTGCAGCTATGGCAAAAGATAACAGCCAGAAAATAATGGTGGAGATATTCAACGTTTCCTTAGCAAGCAATGCTTCATGCATATTATGATCAATTGCTAATTGATTAGTGGAA
Source organism: uncultured Ferruginibacter sp. (assembly GCA_964505135.1). Taxonomy (GTDB): domain Bacteria; phylum Bacteroidota; class Bacteroidia; order Chitinophagales; family Chitinophagaceae; genus Ferruginibacter. The sequence continues at coordinate 3,154 of CAZDHQ010000379.1, read as the reverse complement.
TCTATACCGGCTACAGCAGCCTTGGCTTCTGCATCCGTTAAATCAAAACTAAACAGATCATTAAAGTAATTATGATTGGCCATCCAAAGCGAAAGCAGCGCTATCACAATTAACAACGGGAAAATGAATTGCCCATTGATGTATGGAATATGAAATTTGCCGGGCTCCTTCGCTTTTTTAGGGATTAATAACACACCGCCACACACTAATACAAATGCAAACAAAGTAGCGATGCTGGTGAAGTCAAGGACAAAAGTTTTGTCAGTAAAAATGATGGGAACACCTACTACAAAACCTGTAACGATGGTAGCAAAAGAAGGCGTTTTGAATGTTGCATGAATTTTTTGAAACACAGGCGGCAGCAATCCATCACGACTCATGGTCATCCATATTCTTGGCTGACCCATTTGAAAAACCAGCAATACACTGGTCATGGCTACTACAGCAGCAATGGCTACAAAGAACTGCATCCAGCCTACATTTAGATTTTGCTTTTCAAAAATAAAAGCCAGGGGATCTCCTACCCCATCGAAATTCTGATAATGAACAGCACCGGTTAACACCAATGTAAGCAAGATGTACACAATGGTGCAGATCACCAGTGAAAGGATCATTCCTCTTGGCAAATCTTTTTGTGGATTTTTACTTTCTTCCGCCAATACACTCACCGCATCAAAACCGATGTACGCAAAGAACACACCACTAACGGCAGCCATTACCCCACTAAATCCATTGGGCATGAATGATTTTACACCGGAGTCATTTGTTGGAAGCCAGTTTCCAGTTAAGCCATTGGAAAAAACAAGATAGCCGCCAACTAATATAACCAGTGCAACAACAATCATCTTCAATATCACCATCACATTGCTAAAATTCCTGCTCTCCTTAATGCCACGGTACACCAGTATGGTGATTAAAAAATTGATGAGCAATGCTGGTAAATCAACAATGAATCTAAGTCCACCGATTACAGGCGCTGTATTCCATGCTTCCAGTACGGCAGCATTGGTACTACCAGACGTTATTTCATGCTTTACTTCCATATAACTGGTACACAAGTATTCTGGAACATGCACCCCCACTTTGCTTAAGAAAGAAGTAAAATAATCGCTCCAGCTATAGGACACATAAATATTACCGATAGAATACTCCATGATCAATGCCCAGCCAATAACCCAGGCAAACAATTCACCAAAGGAAGCATAGGCATAAGTGTATGCACTACCGGCTACGGGTATACGACTGGCAAATTCAGAATAGCAAAAGGCTGTGAATGCACAGGCAATCGCTGTAATAACAAACAGGATCACTACGCCTGGGCCTCCATGGGTAACAGCGCCACCAAGGCTGCTAAAACTACCTGCACCCAGTATAGCAGCAATGCCAAAAAAAGTAAGATCCTTTACCGTCAATACTCTTTTTAATCCATGTGATCCGTGAGCATCATCGCCGCCTTCGGCTAATATATTGGCTATTTTTTTTGTTCTGAATAAGGAAGAAGACATGCAGTTAATTTAAATAAAAGAGGAAATTAAGGAATTTATATTTTCTGCAATTGACTATTTATTAATAGGAAAGTTCAGCCTAATGATTCCGCTGTATCAAAAACAACGCTAACTCTTGCAAAGGTTCTTTTCTCTTTGAAGTAACTGCTATCTCCTCCAAATGATGCAAGGCAGTTTGCAAATATTTTTCTTTTAACTCATTGGCCCAGGTATCAACTCCTACACTTTTAAAAATGGCCAATACCTTCTCTACTTTATCTGCAGGATTATTTTTCATCAATGCCTGCAGTTCTTCTTTTGATGCAGCATCAGCAGTTTCCAACGCATGAATCATCAAAAAGGTTTTTTTGTTGGCAATAATGTCTCCACCTACTTGCTTACCAAAAGAAGAAGGATCGCCAAATGCATCCAGGTAATCATCCTGCACCTGGAAAGCAATGCCGAGATTTTTACCAAACTCATATAGATGATGCTGGTTTCTTTCTCCTGTTCCGGCCAATATAGAACCTAATTGTAAGCTGGCAGCCAGCAACACAGAAGTTTTCAGCGTGATCATATTTACATACTCATCCAATGTAACTGCATCTCTTTTTTCAAAATCCATATCCAGTTGCTGGCCTTCGCAAACTTCGGCAGCCGTTTTATTAAACAACTGCAGCACCTGGTGAAAATTGGGTGACTGTAATTTATTGAGGTACTCATAACTCTTTACAAACATCACATCACCTGCAAGCAAGGCCGTATTCTCCCCATACTTTGCATGTACCGTAGGCATACCTCTTCGTACAGGCGCCTTGTCCATAATGTCGTCATGTATCAGCGTAAAATTGTGAAAGAGTTCAATAGCTGTTGCTACATCGTAAGCAGCAGGTATTATTTCATCAAACAGTTCATTGCCCATTAAAACAGCAACAGGCCTCACCCGCTTACCTCCCAATTGTAAAATATATTGTGCCGGATCATAAAGCGTATCAGTATGTACAGGGAAATGCCTTGTGTTGAATTTGGTTTCAAATATTTTCGAGAGTTCAATAAAAGAGTGCATCCAGGTTCGATATTGAAATGTTGGTAGTTGATTTATTTTTTCTTACGACTCTTCGCTTTTTGCGGAGCTTGTTTTTTCGGTTGATCTGTCTTTGCCTGGTGCGTTTTTGCTTTGGTAAGAACAGGCACCCAATGATAATCCAGTTGACGTTTTTCCAGATTAGCAGCCGCTACCTGTATCTTCACGGCATCACCCATCCTGAATTTTTGCCCCGTACGCATGCCTACTAAAGCATAATCGGCTTCATCTAACCTGAATTCATCGTAGTCACTCAGGTCACGAATGCTTACCAGGCCTTCACATTTATGCAAAACAGTTTCTACAAAAAATCCAAAGCTTGCTACCCCGCTGATTACACCATCAAATTCTTCACCCAGGTAATCCATCATAAATTCTACCTGCTTGTACTTGTTGGCGGCACGTTCTACCTCCATGGCTTTGCGTTCTCTTTCACTGCAGTGCTTGCACTTATCTTCCATCTTTTTATCCGCATGAATTTTCTTATCCAAACACTCCTGCAATACACGATGAACAAGCACATCAGGATAGCGCCTTATCGGTGAAGTAAAATGACAGTAATGCTCAAAGCCCAAACCATAGTGCC
>CAZDHQ010000378.1:0-5147 GCA_964505135.1 uncultured Ferruginibacter sp. | reverse complement strand
CATGTCCTCGGCATTATCAAAACAAAAACTGCTTGTTAAAAACAACGGAGAAGAATGCTCCATTTCATTGCCACGTTCTGTTTGAATACGTATCGCTTCAGTAACCGGGTGTCTCATTTTATTGTAGATTAAACTGACCTGGATTATAGATTTACTTTTACAGTCCATTTAAGATTGGTACCGCTTCGCTTTAATGTTTCCGCAACTGAGCAGTATTTATTCATGGAGAGTTCGCAGGCTCTTAATGCTTTTTCCATTTCAATAGTACCTGTTAAAACAAATACGATATTGACATCTTTCCAAAGCGAGGGTTCTTTACCAGCTTCTCTCTCACCTTCAATTTTAATAGAAAAATCTTTCACGTCCTGGCGCTGCTTCTTCAAAATAGTTACGATATCAATTGCACTGCAACCACCCAGGCCCATCAATAACATTTGCATCGGCCTGACACCAAAATTTACACCACCAGATTCATTGCTAGAGTCCATTCGTACTACATGGCCATTGGCATCCACGCCTTCAAATCCAAAATCCCCCTCTACTCTTTTTAGATTTACTTCTACCATATTAAAATTTTGTGCAAATATAATCGTTGCAAGCCTTTACTTTGCACAGCATTTTTTATAGATGAATTATTTTTCCTATCCCCGTCCTTTTCCGCTGGAGAATGGTTCGGTCTTACAGGAGCTTACTATAGCTTATACTACTTACGGTACGTTAAATGAGGCCAAAGACAATGTGGTATGGATTTGCCATGCTTTAACTGCCAACTCCAATGTGGCAGACTGGTGGCCTGGAGTGGTAGGCAATGGCCATGTAATTGATCCCAAAAAATACTTTATTGTTTGTGCCAATATACTTGGTTCCTGTTATGGTACCAGCGGGCCTTTAAGCATAGATCCATCAACCAATCAGCCTTATTTTAGCAGGTTTCCTTTCATTACTATCAGGGATATGGTGAACGCACATATCCTGTTAAGAAAGCATTTGGAGATCGCTTCAGTTCATTTACTTGTTGGCGGCAGCATGGGTGGTTACCAGGCATTGGAATGGTGTATTGCCGAACCAACTATTTTCAAAAACCTTTTCTTATTGGCTACATCCGCTGCCGAAAGCGCCTGGGGTATTGCCACACACACTGCACAGCGGCTTTGTATTGAAGCAGATTGTACCTGGAAGGATGCCAGTGAAAAAGCCGGTGCAAAAGGATTGAAGGCTGCAAGAGCCATTGGTATGCTTACTTATCGTAACTATGAGATAATGGTACATAAACAGTCTGATGATGACCATGAAAAGCTGGACAATTTTAAGGCATCCTCCTATATTAATTACCAGGGCGATAAGCTGGTAAACCGCTTTAATGCTTACAGTTATTGGTTGCTTACTAAAAGTATGGACAGCCACAATATTGCAAGAGGACGTGGTGGCAACATTGGTAAGCTGCTACAACAAATAAAACAACGTACACTTATAATAGGTATCAATACAGATATTCTTTGCCCCGTAATTGAACAGGAACATTTGCAAGAAAGCATGCCCAATGCTTCATTGATCACCATCGCTTCCGAATATGGCCATGATGGCTTTATGGTGGAATCGTCGCAGATTTCAGCCTGCTTGTCTCATTGGCTCCATTAGTCTACCAATTTTATCGGATTATTACTCACCAAACATTTTTAAAAGTTTTGTAAAATATTGGTCAATCGCCGATTTCTTAATCTTGTTCAATAAAAATCAATGTTTGAACATTATATATTTGCGAATTGAATACAAATAAATAATGACAACGGAAAAAAACACAAAAAAGAAGGGAATAAAGAAAGTACTGTGGATACTGGTATTGCTGCTGGTAGTTGGAGTGGCATCGGTATGGTACATATTTACCGATAAATTTGAAGACACTGCCAAACAAAAAGCCGCTTATACTTTTAATGCTTTAGATCTGATCAAAGAGTTCCAGCAAAACGATAGTGCTGCAAATAAAAAATACGCAGAACAGATCATTACAGTCAATGGAAGGATATCGGAAATTGAATTTCCAGACACCACCGCAAATGTGAAGCTGACGGATACCACAACTGGTTCTTACATCATTTTTGCTTTTCAACCGCAGGATGCAGCAGCCGTAAAAACATTAAAAGAAGGAGACAGCGTTTCCATTAAAGGATCCTGTAGTGGCGGCACTTACAGCAAGATTTTAGAGGCAGAGAAAATTGATTTCAAAAGAAGTACGATTAATAAATAAACCAATTAAAAAGCACAGAAACATGAAAAAAACGACCATTTTTATTGCATTGGCATTGGCAGCTTCTGCAGCATTCGCCCAAAAGAAAACAACTACATCCGCAGTAATCAGCTTTGATGCTACTACAGCAGCAGATCCGCTGCCTAAAGCAGAAAACAAAACAGCTGTTGCTGCTATTGACACCAAAAAAGGAACAGTTTCATTTGAAGCAACTATTAAAAGTTTCAGTTTTGGCAACCCAATGATGCAGGAGCATTTTAACGGGCCAAAGTGGATTGACTCAGAAAAAAATCCAACTGCTACTTTCACTGGCACCATCACTAATTTATCTGAAGTAAATTTTTCCGCTGATGGAACTTATGCTGCTAAAGTAACCGGCGATTTAACTTTGCATGGTATTACTAAACCAGTTACTACCACTGCAACCATCACGGTTGCCGGAAAGACTGTAACAGCGAAATCTGATTTTACAGTAAAGTTGACTGACTACGCTTTGGGTAATGCTGGTGGTAAATTAGCTGATGAGCCAAAAATTTCCGTGAACGCAGAATTGAAGTAATATACAGTCTCTATTTAAGGTAAACCAGTTTCGTAATGAAGCTGGTTTTTTTATGTAAAAAAAGAGCGGCATTTCTGCCGCTGCTTTTTCAATTTATTTGGTTGCCTCTTTTGGCTTTTTCAGTTCAAATGTTTCCAGGAATTTGGTGGTGAAGTTCCCAGCCCTGAAGTCTTCATTCTTCATCAATTGAAGATGAAACGGAATGGTTGTTTTTACTCCTTCAATTACGTACTCACTCAAAGCCCTGTACATGGTGTCAATTGCTTCTTCTCTTGTTCTTGCTACGGTGATCAGTTTACCAATCATGCTATCATAGTAGGGAGGAATTACATAGCCAGCATATACGTGACTATCCACCCTCACACCATGTCCGCCTGGGGTATGCAATACATTGATTCTTCCGGGGCTTGGCCGGAAGTCATTGAATGGATCTTCTGCATTGATACGACATTCAATGGCATGCATTTGTGGGAAATAATTCATACCACTTACTTTATGTCCCGCAGCAATTTTTATTTGTTCTTTGATCAGGTCATAATTGATTACTTCTTCCGTTACGCAATGCTCCACCTGTATACGGGTGTTCATTTCCATGAAGTAAAAATTACGGTGTTTATCCACCAGGAATTCAATGGTACCAACACCTTCATAATTAATCGAGGCAGCCGCTTTAATTGCTGCTGCACCCATCCGGTCTCTTAGTTCATCCGTCATAAACGGAGAAGGAGATTCTTCCACCAGCTTTTGGTGACGGCGCTGGATGCTGCAGTCACGTTCACTCAGGTGACAAACATTTCCAAATTGGTCGCCTGCTACCTGTATTTCAATATGCCTTGGTTCCTCCACGAATTTCTCCATGTAGATGCCGTCGTTTTTAAAAGATGCAGCTGCTTCAGCCTTGGCAGTATCGTATGCTTTTTCGATTTCCTCTTCGCTCCACACCACTCTCATACCCTTGCCACCACCGCCAGCAGTTGCTTTTAAAATTACTGGGTATCCAATTTCTTTTGCTGATTCCTTGGCATGGTCAATACTTTCAAGCAACCCTTCCACACCGGGAACAACTGGTACACCAGCAGCGATCATGGTTTGCTTTGCAGTGATCTTATCACCCATTGCATTGATCATTTCAGGCGTGGGACCAATAAACTTGATGCCTGATTCTGTACAGATCTGGGCAAACTTGGCATTTTCTGCTAAAAATCCATAACCCGGATGTATAGCATCTGCATTGGTAATTTCTGCTGCCGCCATGATGTGTGGAATATTCAGGTAAGATTCTGAGCTGGCAGGTTTTCCAATACAAACCGCTTCGTCGGCAAAGCGCACATGCAAGCTGTCTTTATCAGCCGTAGAATAGATAGCTACCGTTTTAATGCCCATCTCTTTACAGGTACGTATTACCCTAAGGGCTATTTCACCACGGTTAGCAATGAGTATTTTTTTAAACATCTTTTATCAATTTGCTAATATGCTGATGTGCTAATTTGCTAATGTTAGCAACCGTCAGCATGCTTAAAAAATAAGGAAGCTTAGAAAATAACTGATTGGATTCTTTTTCTTCGCCGTTCCCAATATTGCATTTAAAATTTTCTGAAGTTCTGTTAATTTAGTTTCAAGTGCCGATACATCAGGATACCCGTTTGCCAAAGAGCATAAAGTAATCCAGTATTGTGTTTCATCCGCTTCTTTAGCTGCAATCTTGATTTTATGGATAAAGTCTGCTTTGCTTTCTGCATTTTGAGCTTCCATTGAATTTGCGCCAATTGAAGTTCCACTTCTTGTCAATTGTTTACTAAGCGTAAATTTTTTCCTTTCGTCTAACTGATCGCAATAATCAAGTATCAATAGCGAAAAATCGAGGCTTAATTTCAAAAGCGGATTCTTTTCAATTAACTCTTTTTGCATGATTACTGGAATTAGCTTGAAAAGCGGTTGATTTAGCACATTAGCTAATTAGCATATTAGCTAATTAACTAGGGTCTACTAAAAACAGCGGCTGGTCATACTCAACAGGGCTGGCGTCTTCTACCAACACTTTTACAATCTTTCCGCTTACTTCACTTTCTATTTCGTTGAAGAGTTTCATTGCTTCGATAATGCAAACCACTTTTCCAACAGTTACCTCATCACCTACACTTGCAAATACCGGTTTGCCAGGGCCGCTTTGACGGTAAAATGTTCCAATCATTGGGCTTTTTATGGTAACAAGATTATCGGCCTTGGGTTCGGCTGCGGGTTTCGGGGCTGCTGCTGCAGCGGCCGGGGCCGGTGCCGGAGCCGGGGCCGGAGCGGCGGCCGGAGCGCCCTGGTAACCGGGCATTGCGCCACCGGTATATATCT
>CAZDHQ010000377.1:0-5148 GCA_964505135.1 uncultured Ferruginibacter sp. | reverse complement strand
TGTACAGGCGATAGGCCTGTGATAAATCAGCTCCATAAAAATTATTGCTGTTTACCACCCAGGTATTTGCCCTGCTTCGCTGGAAGTTTTTCCATTGCTGCAGCAGGTAATCACTTACAAAGTAGCCATTGGCTTGTGCTTCCAATAAAAAGTGACCGGCATAGTTACTGCCCCATTCATCACTCTCTGCAAGACCCGGCCAGTAACTAAAGCCACCATCCGGCCGTTGGAAATTCTGCAGGCGAAGAATACCTGCTTTTACATTTTTATCAATCTGTGCTTTTTTATAATCATCCAAATCTGTCAACTGGTTTAGCACCAACTGCGGAAATACCGCTGACGTTGTTTGCTCAATACATCCATAAGGATATTCTATCAGGTAGTTCAACCGTTTGTTTAAATTCATAGCAGGCACGCTGGAGATTTCAACTACAGCAGTGCTGGTAGAAGGTGAGCCAATTGCAGCAGCCGTTACATTCCATTGCTGGCCTGCATTCAGCGTCATTTCTGTTACACTGGTAACCGGCGGATTGGGGTTTCTTATTTCCAATTCCACTTCGTAATCTGCTTTTTCTCCACCACTACTTGCAAGGAGCTTCACTTTGCCAATACCAGTATTAGGTTTTACCCTTACATCAAAATAAGCCATTTGCTCACCGGTTTGACTAAAGCTTACCGTTTGCGAATTCGAACCCACCACTTCCAGGTAAGGATTGGATTGCAATGACAAATTCACATTGCGGATATTATTTTCCATTGCAAAAACAGTCACCGGTAATTTGATCGTTTCACCAGGACCGAGTAGCCTTGGCATAGTAGCCAATAACATTAATGGCTTTTTCACTGCTACATTCTTTTCGGCAAAGCCGTAGCTTCCATCATGTGCAGCCACTACCATAGCCCGAACAGAGCCGATATAAGCAGGCAGTGTAAATGTTTTCTTTTGAGATTCCCCCTTGCCTAAATGGAATGGGCCGAGATAAGCCACCACTGGTTTAAAACGGTTCGCTGTTTTCTGTTTAACAGGTCCGCCTTCAGCATCGCCACCGATGGTTAGTATTCTTTCAATACCACCACCCCACGCTCCAATCACATAATCAAACATGTCAAAGCTTTTAACACCCAACGCTTCTCTTGCATAAAAGGCGCTGTGCGGATCAGGTGTTTTAAAACGGTTAAGATCAAGCAAGCCTTCATCTACTATCGCAACAGCGTAAGTCATTTCTTTTCCCTGCTGTTCACTAACGGTAAAGCTTACCTGCTGCTCCGGACGGATGCTGGATGCTATATTTAGTACAGGTTTTAAGATGGTGTTTTTGTCTTCGATCAAAATAGGTATGCTGCCATACATTCTTATCGGCAAGTCATTGAGCGTTTGCGAATGAGGTTGCAATAAACTTACTGTCGCATAAATATTGGGTGCCATGCCCTGCTCTGCATTGAACTTTATTTTTGTTTGGCCCTGTTCTGTTTCCTGCCAGAATGTTTTTATCACATTACTGCCATTTTCTAAACTCACCAATACCCTACCCCCCTTGCTGCTGGGGATATTTAACTCTACTTCACCCACATTGTATTTCTCTTTATTGCTGCTAAAGGAAAGCATGGTGGCTGCTGTTTGATCATCACTGCCGCCCCTTGTTTGCCAGCCGGGTTCATCAATATAAAATGCAGACCCGCTGATATGACCACTGCTTAAATCTCTTACCAAAATCAAATAACGGCCCCACTCATTGCCGGATGTTTTTAATTGCCACTGTCCTTTACCGTTAGTAAGACTTACCGTATCTGACTTAATCAGTTTGTTGTACTCGTTCTGTGTAAAATTGCTAAGGTTATCGCCATTATCATCCCACCACCAGCGCCACTGGATGCGGTAGTATTGCACTGCTAATCTTGTGTTGCCGTTTAATGGATTTCCTTTGGCATCCACATTGGCCAATTGCACCATATGCGTTTTACCGGCCAATAAAAAATTAAAAGGCTTTTCACCTTCCGGCATTTTTAGGCCTGCATAGCTTGCATAAGGGCTATAAGGAATGCTAACATTGTCAATACTAAATGCACCACCGGGTTCAAATACTTTCACCAATAAACTTGCATTGAGCATACCTGGTGCAGCTTCATCTGTAGTGAATGCAGGTTTTAATACTGCATTGCCTTCCGCATCCAATGTGCCATCAAACATAGTTTTTTGCTGTGTAGAATAATCTGAAGTTGGATTATCAAAAACGTAACCGGCGAACTTTGCAAAGCTCGTTTGCTTCGCATATAAGGAAGCATCAATTTTAGCCTTTAGATTTTTACCCACTGCACCAAAGAGCCACTTGGCATTGAGTGTTCCGGCCGTAGTGCCGCCTGTTCCCAGCATTGGATCTTTACCAAAGTCAACGTTAATTTTGAGTCGGTTCGGCATCACCGTTTCCACCTTGATTCTTTTTTCAAATGTTGCACCGCCGCATTTTACTTTCACCAGCCAGTTGCCGGTGGGTGATGATGCATCAGTATTTGTTTTGAATAAATAAAAGCCATCATCTGCATTGCTCAATACAGCATGTTTGTACAATTGGTTTTGTGGTGTAAACAAACTAAACTCCACCGGATGATCTTTTGGCAATTTGTGCTGCTTGTCTTCAATGATACAGTTGATGAACATGGTATCACCGGGACGCCACACACCTCTTTCTCCAAAGATGAAGCCCTTGATACCATTCTTTACTTCTTCACCGCTTACATCAAAGCGACTCAATGCTAATGAACTCCCATCATCCAGTTTTAAATAACCTCTTTCATTTCCTTTTTTGGCAATGAGTAAATAAGGTTTTCTTTTCAGTTCAATATTAGCAAAACCATCACTGCCGCTTTTCCCTTTGTTAATGATCACCTGCTGGTAGTCCATCACTTCTACTTCCACATCTGCCAAAGGTTCTGTAGTCAATATGTTACTAACGGCCACCAATAGCTTATTATCTGCACCACGCTTTGCGGTGAGACCGATATTGCTTGCTAAAATATTTCTTGTTGCCCAGCGGTCTTTGTTGTAATAAGATTTGCTGTTAGGATCATCCCTGCGCTGCCAGTTATATCCATAAGGATAATAAGAATCATATCTTTTCCAAAACTCCTGGTCATCATCCACACCAGCCTCTGAGCCATCATCATAACCATAGTAGTCTTCATCTTCTTCATCATTTTCGCCAGCTTTTGTAGTATCAATTTTTGTATACAAATTATACTCCGGTCTAAAACCGATGGTTACCCGGTAAATAGCACCGGGCTCTGTTTTTAAAAATTTATCAATGTCAAGAGAGAAGCGTTGCTTTTTGTGGAGATCAAGTGTTTTATCATCATCCAGCCTTAAAGTTTTTTGCACAATAGGTTTGGCTACTTTTCTCAAATAAGTATTTCCATCCAAAGCATTATCCTGCAAAAACCTTGGCACATTGTTCTCGTAAATTTTTATGATGCTGATATCAACCGCACTCAGGTTTACTGATTCAAATGGCAGCAGCAACCTGCCGCTGTTGGGTAAGATATTTCCTTTACCAAATATTTTGACTGATGGCAGTTTGTTTTCAAAATTTACATTGGCGGTGAAACCCTGCTCCAGCACATCGTTCCAGGTATTTTCAATACCGCTGTTGATATTCACTGTGTAATTGCCATCCAATTGACCATTGCCGAATACTTTTACTTCACTGCCATTAATGGTATACGCCACATCGCTTTGATTGCTAATAGAAATCAAGCCTGTGAGATCTTGCCCAATGGCAACAGGATCACTGAACTGAACAGAAGCATATTGCTGTGCTTCATCCATCGCCATTACATTCAATACTTTAAATTCTCCGGCTGCAGGTACTGCAATTGTTTTATCGCCGGCTAATTCAATACCCAATGGCTTGCCGTTCCATGTTAGTTTGAGGTCAGTACTGTTATTGCTTCGTTCTATTCCATCTATAGTATACAGGTGAGATTTGGCTGCATCATTGTGCTGCCATTTAATGGTAAGGTTCTTATTGCTTTGTGCAGCGGTCAGTAATTGCTCCACCAGTTTACCATCTTCTACATCAGCTGTTTCCAGTTCGCCCTGCAAAAACATATGGTTCTTTGCAGCCGCACTTCTCAGCCCCTCATCCTTTACAACAAAAGAAGGCTTTGCTGTTTGCAAACTGAATTTAAATTCATTGAACTTGCGATCATCTACTGACGTTACTTTTCCCAGTTTAAAATTTACCTGGTAGAGTTGATCGGGTTTCAAATTAATCTCTGGCTTGAATTCTACAGTGGTAGCATCTATCCATACCGTTTTACCTTTTACGGCAGGAGAAAATTCAAAGAGTTCTTCTTTTACAAGTTCGCCTACAGCATGTACTGTGTTGCTTGATGAAGCTAACTGAATACGAACTGCAGCAGTTTTAGAAACGATACCGGTTGTGTACGCATCAATGTAGCGACTAAAGGCAGGATCTACTTCAATCCATTTATTAGTTTGGCTACAGGAGAAAAGGGTTACTACTGTTACAAAGGATAACAGGAGTCTTGAAAAAGTTTCGTTGAACTTTCCAGGACATTTGGCAGCGTCTGCTTCCATGTTTGTTGTTTGATTATTTTTTTGGTTCAGCAAAACCAGGACGATTTTACTGTGCTTTCTTCCCGATGGCTATCGGAATGGCTGTATAAATGTTGAACTAATTTCTGATATGAACAAACCGATTACTAAGTAAAGTTTTGTTAAAGCAAAATTTAGGGTACACTGTATCGGTAGCATTGCAAGTGTTTAGTAAGGGTTTCTTGAATGAGCTGTTGATCAATGCTAAAACCTTCCGTTGAAAAACTTTAAATTCACAAGTTTCTTTATAAGACATAAGCTGAAAACAACTAAAAAAATAGCCATTATTTCATATAATCGAATGATAATCATTTCACTGAAAATAAATAACTGGTTTAATGCGGTAAAGAAAATTCAATCTATTAAAAACAATTTAAACGTAATCGCTACGTTATATTCAAGATTTTACTACTAAATAAAGTCCATTATTAACATACTTGAACCTTAATGAAACAAGAATTTGAATTTTTGCCCAGCTTTGACAAAGAGCATCTGCTTACATATTACTCTAACGATATTGAAGCTATTAAAGAGAT
>CAZDHQ010000376.1:0-5151 GCA_964505135.1 uncultured Ferruginibacter sp. | reverse complement strand
TTTGTGCAGCAAAATAGTGGTCACCATGGCTGCATTATCAGGAAAGGGAACAGCAGAAGGGCCTACCAATACATAGGCTGCATCCAGCATACTCACTTGTACTGCAGGGCTGCTGGCTTCACGGTCAATAAATATCGTACCTGCATCATTTGCTTTTACCACTTTTCCATTGAACTTAATTTCATAATAGGCGGCAGGCAGGGTAGAATTATCTGGCTCCAAAAATGCCAGATCAAAACGGTAACGTTCCGTCTGCGCATAGCTTATTGTGCTGCCTGCCATCATTACCAGCGCTATCAAAATGCGTTTACTCATTCACGTATATTTCAATATTGTTTGATAAAGTGATTTGCTGGTTGCTCACAAACTTATTTTTCTGCAGGATGGTGATGTCTGCTGTGGTGCCTGTTTTGCCGGGCAGGTACACTTTAAAATTGCCTGCACTATCCGGATATACTTTTTTATCAAAGCCGGTAAAATCAATACATGCATCAGGTAATGGTTTTGATCTTTTGCCCGGATTGCGAACCAGTACATAACCTGCAAACAGCGCCGAATCATTGGCAGGCACCATTTTGATTCTTACTGTAGGCAATTGTGCGGAGGCGATGGTTACCGTAGTATCTGCACCTGTCACCAGTTTATAATTGGGTATCTGTATGCTTACAGGAATATTTTTCCCATTATAGCGGGCATCAATATTCGTAAACACTGCTTTGTTTTCATCGTCAATGGATTGCTTCCTTGGATTATTATCCAACTCAATCCTGATATCACCTTTTAAAGGCTGCATAGAAGATGATGGAGTGGATACAATGAAGGTTAGATCGAAGGGGCTGCTTGCTGGTACAGGCCTAAAGCGGTAACCTGCATAGAGAATGAGCAGGAAAATCACTACTGGTCCCGTTAGTTTTAAATTGCCTTTGGCAATATTGCCATCATAAGAAGCAGTGCTTTTAAGCGCTCCGCTTAAGAAAGCGGTGGCAGCAAGATCACATATTACCAGCAGGAAAAAATATAGCGGCAGTGGCAAGTGAATTTCTTCTTTGTAACTGGCAAACACACCCAAAAAAATCAAGAGCAGTAGCAAGAAGAAAGCAGTAATGTAAACCCAGTTTGTTTTCTTTTGAGCCATTGTAAAGGTTTTGCTTGAGATGGTTGTAATGCGATTGTATATAGCCGTTGTAAGCCTGTTGCCCGTCTATGCAGTAAAGTATTGCTGTTGACCCTGCTGGATCATTTTTCGTGGAGCTTCAAAAGTGAGGGTGGAATTTCAGCTAAGATATTGGAGCCGTATACCGTTCAGTTGAATAATTGAAATTACAAAAAGAATTAAACAGGAGAAACTTTTTTGATGAAAGTTCAGGATTGTTTATTTGAAACAAGCAATTCACTGCTTATCTCAGCAGCAATACATTGCCTTTTAATGACTGCTGGCGATTGTTTACACCGGTAAACTGTATGGTCCATACATAGTTTCCGATGGGCTGTTTTACACCTTTTAACTTGCCATCCCAGCCCTGGTTGACGTCTTTTGTTTCAAACACTTTTTCACCAAAGCGATTATAGATACTGAAGGTAAACTGCTGTACAGGAAAAGGAAACTTCACCCTGTACACTTCGTTAACACCATCCCCGTTGGGGCTGAATGCATTTGGCATAATAATATTGCAAAGCCCTTCTGTGACGAGTATTTCATCTGCAAAGCTGCCGCAGCGGTTGGTGGTAAGTAATCTGTATAGCCCCTTCTTACTTATGGTAAAAATGCTATTGGTGCTACCGTCCTGCCAGAGATAACTTACGCTTGTATTGAGCACCGGCGATAAAACTATTTGTTGACCGGTACATATAAACGTATCTCTGCCCAATGTGAATTGCGGCAAGCTGAGATAATTGATAACGATATCATCAGTTGCTGTGCAATTACCAATGCTTGCAGCTACCCTGTAGGTGTTTGGCGTGCTTACCAGCAAGGTAGACTGGGTAGTTCCGTTGCTCCATAGGTAAGTTGCACCGTTATTGGCTGCATCCAATAAAATGGTTTGACCCTGGCAAAGCGTGGTATCTGGCCCTAGGTTTACAAAAGGCATTGGTGTATAAGCGATCTTGATAGTATCTGTGCTGCTGCAGCCATTTTGTGTCGCCTTCAGCCAATAAGTTCCTGGCTGAGAAATAGTAAAGCTATTGTTGGTGCTTCCATTGTTCCACAGGTAAGTAGCCTGCGACAGGTTTACTACCAGCGTTACAGCTGTTTGTTCACATAGTGACGTATCGTCACCGAGTGTAAATACCGGTAACGGGTATACGCTTATTACTTCCAGCGTGTCTTTTACAAAACAGTTATTAAGTGTAGCAGTAGCAATATAATTGCCTTTTTGTGTAACGGTGATTTGTTGGGTTTGCTGGCCTGTGTTCCAGCTATAATTATCATACCCAGCACCTGCATTGAGTGTGATACTTTGCCCTGCGCAAAAGCTGGTATCATTCCCCAAACGAACCGGAGGCACCTGCTGTACCACTACCTTGATGGTATCGTAAGCAAAACAACCGGGTAGTTTTTCTGCTTTCAGATTAAAGTCTGTCGTTAAAGCCGGACTAACGGTAATGGATGCACTATTTGGCTGCGGAATAGTATAGGTGGATGACCACCGGTAATTGATAAATCCGGGAGGTGCGGTGATGGTAATGTTTTCATTGGGGCAGATGCTGAGGTCTGGGCCGAGCGAAAGGGCAATAGGAGGATAGGGAGATACCACAATGGTATCGGTAAAACTATTGCCGCATGCATTGGTTACATCTACCCAGTACTTGCCCGGCTGTGCAACTTTTAGTGTAGAGTCTGTGCTACCGTCTTGCCATCTGTAAGTAGCAAAGCCTGTGTGGGCATTTAAGGTGATGCTGTTATTGGGGCAAAGGACAGTATCGGGGCCAAGGTCTAATACAACTTGCTGCCGTAGAATATTAAGGGTAACGGAGTCTCTTGCAGGTAAGTAACAGGCACCTGCCGGCAGGGTGGCTAGTAGTTGTCCCTGCCAGTTTACATTCTTAAACCAGATGGCCACAGAGCTATCAGTTAATACTTTCATGCTGTCAATAGCAGTGCTATCAATATACCATTGCGTAATACCGCCGCAGGCAGCGTTTTTAAAACTGGTAAAAACCAACGATGACGCACCTCCGCAAATTGCAGTATCGCCATGAATCTTTACTGTATCGCAGTAATTGATTTGTTTGCATGGATTGATGATGCTGGTTGTAAGCGTATCGGTTACAGTTTGGTTCTGTATTAGATTCTGTATTTTATTTGGATCATTTATGTCAAGAAAAAGGGGGCCAAGTGCCTCCTGTATATTTAAGGGTATAAACTGGAACATCATTGTATCTGAACCGAGGCAAACAGAATTCGTATCACTATTGTGCATCTTACGAAATTCAATATAAGTTTTTGCACCGTATGGATCCGGCATCATGCTTTGAATGTAGGCATAACCAGTATCAGAAAGGTAAGCATAGCCGTTAGTGCCGTTGAATCCCCTGCCGGAGAATGATATTTTTCTTTGTTTTTGGAATTGCTTTTTTTCAAATGCTGCAAAATAGAAGTACGTATCTGTAAAAACGGATCCGTATTTAAAAACTGAGACCAATGCTTTTCCTGAACGATCAAAGTGTAGTTTATTTAAAAAATAGTCACTTGGTAATCCCGAGCTAACAGTATATGCATCTAGCAAATTAAATGACTGATCAAATTCAAGCACGCCAAAGTAGTCAGTAAATGTCAATGGCAAACCAAAATCACCATAGAGTTTCCCATGCACAATGATATGACCATTGGATAAAAGTGTACACTCGTTGTACCAGTAAGTAAAGCTTTTGTAAAATTGAGTGCCATATGGATCCGCAGGATAATCTGGCCGGAACAAACGCTTAGCTAATTCATTACCAGTTGCATAGTCTAGCGTTAAAAAAGTAACCGCTGAGGGCGACCCTGTAAAATTTGATCCCTGGCTTATTCCGACTAACACTATATTGCCATTTTTGAGAAATGCCTTTATACCTTCCTGGTTAAAATAATATGAATTATCAGCACCATAATTTCTGTAGTTGGCATCCCATACACGAATTCCCTGGTTTGTTAACCTGAGTACAGTTGCAGCACGTCCGCCGCCCTGATTGGTGTAACATGTTCCTGCCAGGATTACATCTCCGTTTAATCCATCAACTACGCTATTTACATCAAAAGTATAAGTGCCTTGATCGCCGTTGGGGGTACCAATATTGGATTTAAGACTATGTTGCCAAATCACGTTACCCTGGCTTGTGAGACGATATATCACGGTATTATAAAACGTAGTGATATTATTAGTGTCAAGCATTGCAATGCAGATAATATCATTATTGGATAACTCGAACGCTTTATCAATAAAAAATGTATTGAACTGACCTGCTGAGAGATCTTCAAACTGCTGAATCCATAGGATATTAGCACTTTCGTCCATCTTAATTAAAAGACCGTAGGTTCTCCATGTGTAATTGGGTTTGGTGGTATCCGTCATAAGTGCCGTGACTAAAAGACCGTGGTCACTTGTTTGAGATACGGATTCTACATACAGCTGTGCATTGGTAATACTTAGCAATCTCACATAAGAAGTGTCCTTACACAATTCTGCAGGCCTTCCTTCAAATTTGTTATTGCTAAAATTAACAGGTCTATTTTTCTCAGCAGCTATTTTTTGAATGAGTTGTTTGGCAGTTGCTGGTTGTAATAATGCGGCCGGTGAAATGGCTGTTGCCTTGTTCAGCGCAGGCTGGCGAAACTGCGGAGGAACTGGCCTCTGTACTGCTGCCTTCTGCCTAATTTGTTCTACCCATTCTTGTTTTGCTGAAAAGTTTTTTTGCTGGCCAAACATAGCCAGGCTGCAACAAACGATGATTAAAGAAAAAAATGTTTTCAAGATTAAAGCGTGTCTGTGGTTATGCAGATGAAGATACGATTTTGCTGTTGATGGCAACAAAAAGAAAGGCCGCCCGTTGCAGGCAGCCCTTACATGACCCTAAATGTTTAATTAATGCTTTGTATACTTCGCCACCCTTGCATCCTTTATCACCCCCTTCCAGTTCAATCCAAATCCAAAATCATAGCTATGTCCTTCA
>CAZDHQ010000375.1:0-5155 GCA_964505135.1 uncultured Ferruginibacter sp. | reverse complement strand
TTATCATATCGGCAGTGTTTTTGTAAATGCTTTGTTTGTATTTTGTGCCGCTTCAGATAAAATTGATCTTATATAAATAAACCCAGCCGTTTAATACGGAAGAATTAAGCATTATGATACAAACAGCCGAAGACATTCGCCTGCTGAATGAAAAGATACAGGATGCAGCAGGTTTTGTAACAAGAATAAACGATGAGTTAGGCAAAACGATAGTGGGGCAGCAAACCATGATTGAGCGATTAATGATTGGTTTGCTGAGCAATGGACATGTATTGCTGGAAGGTGTTCCCGGTCTTGCAAAAACACTGGCCATTAAATCGCTGGCGCAATGTATACAGGCCAATTACAGTAGGATACAATTTACGCCAGACTTATTGCCTGCCGATGTTATTGGTACTATGATCTATAACCAGGCAAAGAATGATTTCTACGTTCGCAAGGGACCTATCTTTTCTAACTTTATTTTGGCTGATGAAATTAACAGGGCTCCGGCTAAGGTACAAAGTGCCTTGCTGGAAGCCATGCAGGAAAGACATATCACCATTGGCGATACTACCTATAAACTGGATGAACCGTTTCTTGTATTGGCTACGCAAAATCCAATAGAGCAGGAGGGAACCTATCCACTGCCTGAGGCTCAGGTAGACAGGTTTATGTTAAAAGTGATTGTTGATTATCCATCCAAAAAGGAAGAACAAATTATCATTCGTCAGAATACACATTCGCTTGCGCAAGCTAAAATTTCTGCAGTAGCATCCACCAGTGAGATTTTGAGAGCAAAAGAGTTGGTAAGGCAGGTGTACATGGATGAAAAAGTAGAAAACTATATCCTGGATATTGTTTTTGCAACACGATTTCCTGACAAATACAATTTATCTAAACTAAAGCCATTGATAGGTTTTGGAGGATCACCACGTGCCAGTATCAACCTTGCACTGGCATCCAAAGCTTATGCTTTTTTAAACAAAAGAGGTTATGTGATACCCGAAGATGTAAGAAATATTTGCAGGGATGTATTGCGCCACCGCATTGGATTAACGTATGAAGCAGAAGCGGAGAATGTAAGTGTTGAAAATGTAATAAATGAAATTTTAAGAGTGGTGAATGTTCCATAAGAGCTCCACCAAATCTCCCCAAAGGGGAGGCTTTAGAACCAACGAGTACAATTAGCATTTTGATACAAAACGTCAATCTTGTTTAAAAAGAAAGGAACCATAAAGCAAAATACTGTTTCAGACCCTCCTCCGTCTGGTGAGATGGATGGAGCTGAAATAATGAAAAAAGTACGTGAGCTCGAAATTAAAAGTAAAAAGATCACTACGCATCTTTTTACCGGTGAGTATCATTCTGCTTTTAAAGGAAAGGGTATGAGCTTTAGAGAAGTGAGGGAATATTATGCAGGGGATGATGTTCGTTTTATTGACTGGAATGTAAGTGCAAGATTCAGTCATCCATTTACAAAAGTTTTTGAGGAAGAAAGAGAGCTCACTGTTTTTTTATTGATTGATATCAGCAACAGTAACCTTTTTGGAACGGTGCAGCATCGAAAAAAAGATATGATCACCGAAATTGGTGCTGTGCTTACATTCAGTGCTATTAGTAATAATGATAAGGTAGGTGCCATCTTTTTTAGTGATAAGATTGAAAAATATGTGGCCCCCAAAAAGGGAAGACAGCATGCATTGTACATCGTAAGAGAATTATTAAGCGCTGAACCAGCTGGAAAGAAAACCAATATGGAAGAAACTATCAAGTTCTTCAACAAAGCATCACGGCAAAAAAGTATTGCCTTCTTATTAAGTGATTTTGCTGATGTACAGTATGAAAATGATCTCAAAGTAATTGCCGGCCGACATGATGTAATCGGTTTACGTATTTATGATAAAATGGATACGCAGTTACCGGATGCAGGTTTGTTACAGGTAGAAGATTTGGAAACAGGCAAATCAACGTGGATTGATACCAGCAATAAAATGGTTCAATATAATTATAACAAGCAGTTTATGCAGCAAAGTGAATTGTGTAAAAATTATTTTAGAAAAGCAGGTGCTGATTTGCTGCATATCCGCACAGACGAAGATTATGTAAAAGTGCTGCAACAATTTTTTATCAAGAGAAGCTAATACAGCGTGGACTTAAAGTAAAGTGAAAATTTATTCAACAATATACAGGCTCATTTTTTTTACTGCATTACTTTTTACAGCCAATCGTTGCCGGGCACAGTTTCCCGGCGTAAAAGCGGTAACAGATAAGAATGAAATATTGATTGGTGAGCAGTTGCGCTTATCCGTGGAAGCTACAGTAGTAGATGATTTTACGGTTGGTTTACCGCAGTTGCCAGATTCAATGGCGCATTTTGAAATTGTAGACAAACCTAAAGCAGATTCAATCTACAGCGAAGGCAAGCTAAGTGTGATCCGACAGGATTTTATTCTCACCAGTTTTGATTCTGGTAAATGGATAATACCAGCCGCAAAAGTTTCGGTAGTTCCAAAAGATAACGCTTCTGCCGGTGTGTTTTATACGGATTCATTTCCTATAACTGTTTCCTTTTCCCAATCAGACACCACCGCTCAGATAAAGGATATTAAACCATTGAGAGAAGCGGTAATTAAAATCAATTATTGGTATTGGGTTGCAGCGGCACTTGGATTACTTGTAATTATTGCACTTGTTATTTGGATTATAAAAAGAAGAAAGAGTAAACCTGCTGCTGTACTTGCAGCAAAAGACCCTCCTTATGAAGAAGCGCTGAAGCTTTTAAAAGAATTAGATAAAAAGAAATTGGATAATGCGGAAGCAATCAGGGAGTTTCATACAGAACTGGGGGATATCTTCCGTCGCTACATCACCAGAAAGAGCAACAAGCTGCAATACAATAAAACTACGGGTGATATACTGATGCTTTTGAGCAATTGGAATTTAAACAAGCTGGCCATTGCAGCGGCTGCATCAGGCTTGCGTTGTGGTGATGCGGTGAAGTTTGCAAAATATCTGCCACCCGAGAACGAGAGCAGGGAAAGCGTGCAGTCAGTTAAAGAAGCAATTGAAGCATTGGAGAAATTATTAACAGCACCTTTAAACAGTCAGTAATTTGTTTTTCAACTATTTCCATAATACTAGTTTTGCTGCACCTTATCTTTTATGGTTGCTGTTGCTATTGCCATTGATGATTGTATGGTACGTCAGCAAAAACGCATCACAGCAGGCAAGCGTAAAAGTGCCATCTGTAAAGAGTTTTGCAGGATTGTCTTCTTTTAAAACAGCATTCAGGCATTTGCCTTTTGTGTTAAGGTTATTGGTAGTAGCGTTGTTGATTATTGCAATGGCAAGGCCACAACTAAAGAACGATGAACAGCAGGCAGAAGGTGAAGGCGTGGATATTGTACTAACCATTGACGTTAGTGGTAGTATGACTGCCCAGGACTTTTCGCCCAACCGGATGGAAGCAGCAAAGAAGGTTGCAGAAGATTTTATTGACCGGCGATTAACAGATCGTATCGGCGTGGTGATTTTTTCAGGTGAAAGCTTTACGCAATGCCCGCTTACTACAGATAAAGCTGTTTTAAAAGCGGCTGTTGCAAGTATACGAAACGGTTTGCTCGAAGATGGTACAGCTATTGGTGATGGTCTTTCTACCAGTGTTGACAGGCTTCGCAGCAGCAAATCAAAAAGCAAAGTGATCATTTTACTTACTGATGGCGAAAACAATGGTGGTTTGATTGGGCCAGACAATGCGAAGGAAATCGCCAAAGCATTTGGGATAAAAGTATATACGATTGGTGTAGGTACAGATGGCTATGCACCTTTTCCGCAAAAAACACAATTGGGTGTGGTGATGCAAATGCAAAAAGTTACCATTGATGAAAAATTATTACAGGCAATAGCTAATGAAACCGGCGGTAAATATTTTAGGGCAAAAGATAATGAGGGCCTTAAGGATGTGTACAAAGAAATAGATGAGCTGGAAAAATCTAAAGTAGAAATTGCTACACTCACCCGTTACACAGAACGCTTCTTCCCACTGGTAATAGCTGCATTGGTACTGTTGCTGCTGGAATTAATTTTAAGATTTACCGTTTTCAAAAAGTTCCCTTAAGTCTTTACTAATCCAGTTTCAACTAACTTGCATTCAATGAAGGCAACAGTGTATAAGAGTACGGGTAGTTGGTACGTGGTGCAGAACGACGCAGGACAGGTGTTTAATGCACGTATCAAAGGCAAACTGAAAATTGACGGCATTACTTCCACCAATCCTATTGCAGTAGGTGATGTGGTGGAAACAGAGATGGAAAATGAAACAGAAAAAACCCTCACCATTACCGGTATCGAACCTAGAAAAAATTACATCACCCGAATATCGCCGCACAACAAATCACAGCATCATATCATTGCTGCCAATCTTGATCAGTCATTATTATTTGCCACATTAAAAGATCCTAAAACATCCCTTGGTTTTATTGATCGATTTTTGATTACAGCAGAAGCTTATCACATACCTGCTATCATTGTGTTTAACAAGGCTGATTTATATAAAGCGAAAGATCAGGAAAAATTTGAAGAGATTAAGGCGATGTATGAAGCGGTTGGATACAAGGTAATGCGTATGAGCATCGAAAAGAAAGAAGGAGTGGAAGAAGTGAAGCAGTTGCTAAAAGATAAAACAACTTTATTAAGTGGTCACTCAGGTGTGGGTAAGTCAACTTTTATCAATTACATTTTTCCCGAATTGGATCTTAAAACACAGGATGTAAGTGGTTGGAGCGGCAAGGGATTGCATACTACCACCTTCGCTGAAATGTTTAATCTTCCTTTTGGAGGAAGAATTATTGATACACCCGGAATTAGAGAGCTGGGACTTGTTGATATTACAAAGCAGGAACTAAGCCATTACTTTCCTGAAATGCGCTCACTTATTAATGATTGCCAGTTTAATAACTGTATCCACATGAATGAACCTGGCTGTGCTGTGAAAGCTGCGGTGGAAAACGGCATAATTCACCTGGAACGTTACTTAAGCTATTGTAACATCCTGGATAAAATAGAAGAAATCAGCTACTGATTAATAAGCCATTTTTTCAAGGAAATGGGCAATCTCAATTACTGCGTTGTTTTCCTGCTGTATACTTTTTCTGTGATGCGGATAAATAGAAAC
>CAZDHQ010000374.1:0-5165 GCA_964505135.1 uncultured Ferruginibacter sp. | reverse complement strand
TACACATTCAGTAGTTAACAGCATACCTGCAATTGAAGCAGCATTTTCCAATGCTACACGGCTTACTTTAGTTGGGTCTATTACACCAGCTTTAAAGAGGTTCTCATAGTTTTCAGTTCTTGCATTGAAACCGAAATCTGCTTTACCTTCTTTAATTTTTTGTACCACGATAGAACCATCGATGCCTGCGTTAGCAGTTAAAGTACGTACTGGCTCTTCCAAAGCACGGCGAACGATTTGCATACCTGTCTGCTCATCAGCAATCTGGCCTTTTACTTTTGGCTCAAGGCTTTCAATTGCACGGATGTAAGCAACACCACCACCTGGCACAATACCTTCTTCCACTGCAGCCCTTGTAGCGTGTAAAGCATCATCTACCCTATCCTTCTTTTCTTTCATTTCTACTTCTGTAGCTGCACCTACATACAGTACAGCAACACCACCAGCTAATTTAGCCAAACGCTCCTGTAATTTTTCACGATCGTAGTCAGAAGTTGTATTTTCTATTTGAGCTTTGATCTGGTTTACACGAGCTTGGATATCTGCTTTTTTACCTTTACCACCTACAATAGTTGTGTTGTCTTTGTCAATAGTAACAGAAGCAGCCTGTCCTAAAGAAGAAAGATCAGCACCTTCTAATTTGTGACCTAATTCTTCACTAATAACAGTTCCAGCAGTTAAAGTAGCGATGTCAGTTAACATTTCTTTTCTGCGGTCACCAAAGCCGGGAGCTTTAACAGCAGCTACTTTAATAGTGCCACGCAGTTTGTTTACCACCAATGTTGCTAATGCTTCACCTTCCAGGTCTTCAGAAATGATCAAAAGCGGACGACCACTTTGAGCAACTTTCTCCAGGATATGAAGAATATCTTTCATTGCAGATATTTTCTTATCGTAGATAAGAATATATGGATTCTGCAACTCAGCTTCCATTTTTTCGCTGTTAGTTACAAAGTATGGAGAAACATAACCACGATCGAATTGCATACCTTCTACTACATCTACAGTAGTATCTGTACCTTTTGCTTCTTCTACAGTAATTACACCTTCTTTACCAACTTTTGCAAAAGCTTCTGCAATCAGTTTACCGATTGTTTCATCATTGTTTGCAGAGATGGTAGCCACCTGCTGGATCTTCTTACTGTCGTTACCAACAGTCTGGGATTGAGACTTCAGGTTTTCAACTACCAGAGAAACCGCTTTGTCAATACCACGTTTTAAATCCATTGGGTTTGCACCAGCAGCCACCATTTTCAAACCTTCAGCAATAATGCTTTGAGCAAGAACAGTAGCGGTAGTAGTACCATCACCTGCAATATCTGCAGTTTTTGATGCTACTTCTTTCACCATTTGTGCACCCATGTTTTCAATTGCATCTTCCAGTTCAATTTCTTTTGCTACAGTAACACCATCTTTAGTTACTGATGGAGCACCAAACTTTTTCTCAATTACCACGTTGCGGCCTTTAGGACCAAGCGTTACTTTTACAGCGTTAGCCAAAGTGTCAACGCCTCTTTTCATTTTATTTCTAGCTTCGATATCGAAATAAATCATCTTTGCCATATAGATACTTGTTTTGTTTTGTTAAATAATTGGTTTAGTTGTGACTTTGAGTGTTACCCAAAATCCTGCCATTATACAATAGCAAGGATATCACTTTCTCTCATGATTAAGAATTCTTCTCCCTCAAAAGAGATTTCTGTTCCGGCATATTTACCATACAAAACGGTGTCGCCAGCTTTCACTGTAACAGGTTCGTCTTTTTTACCAGGACCAGCCGCTATTACTACACCACGCTGTGGTTTTTCTTTTGCTGTGTCAGGAATGATAATACCACCAGCGGTTTTTTCTTCTGCTGCTGCCGCTTTTACAATTACCCTGTCGTGCAAAGGAGTAATGCTCAGTTTTTTAGCCATAATTGTATTGATTTTGTTAGTTTGATGAATTAAAACTCCGGCCAATCGTTTTTCAACCGGGCAGCAAAACTAAGCTAATTCTATACCAAATGGCAGTAAAAGAATTGTTGTCAGTTTTTTAGTTGAAATTCATTTCAAGTTAACAGCATTGATGCAAAATAGTCAGTGAATGCAACCGGCATCACATAAAAATTGTCAGCCTTAAAAAACTCGTCATGAAAAAGATTGTATTGATTCTTTTAAGTGTGATCGTGTTTGCTTCCTGTGAAAAACAAAAGACTGAGGCAATAACAGAACAGCAAGCCACAGTTACATTAATAAAATATGCCTGCGGTTTAGCTTTCGATGCAACAGTCTATTCTATTAAAATGGAAGGCAAAGACGTTTACTATGTTCCTGACAGACTGCCTGATGCATTCAAAATAGACGGGCTACAGGTAAAAATTAGCTTTAGAAAAACTGGTCAATTCCCTGCAGCATTCCAGGGCCCTCCACATGAAATCATCAATCTGGTAACGATTAACCTTCAATAAGAAATTGGTAGCCGTTAAATGCTTACATTTGCGCCTTGAAATAAATGGCTTCGTAGATGATAAGCAGAAGAAATATCAGGGTGAAAGTAATGCAGGCGCTTTATACACTTGACAGTACCGGGAGTGAAACCAATGTGCCGGAAGCAAATAAACTACTCCGCAAGCAAATAGAACAGTCGAGGAAATTATTTATATACCTCGTTTATTTTGTTACAGAAGTTGCCCGCTACGTAGAGAAAGATGCCCATAAAAAGGCAAGTAAACATTTACCTACAGCAGAAGATTTAAACGTAAACACCAAGCTGGCTGGCAATGAATTACTATGGAAGATTCTTGAACTTCCCTCTTTTAAAGCTGCCGTCGCAGAAACAAAGCCTGCCAACGCTATTGATGAAGACCTCCTTAAAAAAGTCTACCAAACCCTTATTGAATCTCCAGAATATGCTGAGTATCTTGCTGCCGAAGGCCGGGAAAAAAGAACAGAAAAGGAAATTTTGGAATTCATTTTTACCCAATTAATGCTCCCAAACGAAGGCTTTATCACCCATATTGAGGAGCTTTTCATCAACTGGGATGACGATGCCGAAATGATGCATATACTCGTGCAGAATTTTCTTCAAAAACCTCATAGTTATGATTTCAATGAATTTGTGAGCAAGGAAAAAATGGAGTTTGCAAAAGGTTTATTAGATACCACTTTAGAGAAAAAAGAGATTAGTATGGAACTGCTAAAACCCAAATTAAAAAATTGGGATGCAGAACGTATTGCAGCGCTGGACTTGATCATTATACAAATGGGTATTTGTGAGTTTTTATATTTCGAAACCATTCCAACCAAGGTTACCATCAACGAGTATATTGACCTGGCTAAAGAATACAGTACGCCTCAGAGCGGTCAATTCATCAATGGTATTCTTGACAATATTCATAAGGAACTGACAGCACAGGGCAAGATTCATAAAAAGACTTTTAGGAATAGTACTTTATAACCAAGCCTTATTATTATGACCCGGGTTATTTTATTATTTATTGTAGCAGTAACTGTTTTTTCCTGTGATGTACGCAGAAAAGACAAAATTGTAGACGATACACAGCAGAAGATTGAACAGGCATTAAAAGACTCTACCACTGTTCAATTGATAGATACAGTGTACAATTTTGGCACCATTGCCGAGGGTGAATCGGTTACCTACAATTTCAGATTTAAGAATACCGGAAATAAGCCATTGGTGGTTAGCAGTGCATCTGCAAGCTGCGGTTGTACTGTGCCAGAAAAACCAGAAAAGCCAATTATGCCGGGAGAAACGGGCTTTCTTAAGGTGGTGTTCAACAGCCGGGGAAAATCTGGCCACCAGGAAAAAGCCATCATCGTAGCAGCTAATGTAAAGCCTTTTTTTCCAGAGTTTAAATTAACTGGAGAAGTAAAACAGAAACAGTAAGTATTCATTTTAAAACACAATACAAATGCAACTATTAGGTATCTTTTTAATGGCGGATCCCCAAGGAAAAGGCAGCAGCAGCATGTCGCTGATTTTTATGGGTATGATGATCCTTGTTTTCTGGCTGTTTATGATTCGTCCGCAGGCTAAAAAAGCAAAACAGCAAAAAACATTTATCAATGATTTAAAGAAAGGTGATAAAGTAGTAACCATTGCCGGTATCCACGGTAAAATAAACAAAGTGAACGAAGATGGAACGATTGAGCTGGAGGTGAGTCCGGGAAGCTATATTAAAATGGAAAAAAGCAGCATCAGTCTTGAGATGAGTGCAGCTTTAAACAAGTCAGCATCAGCAGAGACAAAATAAGATAAATCTTTATACCAGTCAAACCCAAAAGCAGTAACTTGTTTTTGGGTTTTATTTTTGGCAATCATCTTCAATCAAGGTATGCTTCATATTGGATTAACAGGCGGTATTGGCAGTGGAAAGAGCACTGTAGCAAAAATCTTTGAGATGCTGGATGTGCCTGTATATTACGCTGATGATGCCTCAAAAAGATTGATGAATCATGATGATGATTTGAAAATAGCTCTAATAAAAAACTTTGGAGAAGAAACATATACAGAAGGTGTTCTAAACCGATCTTACCTTGCTTCCATTGTGTTCAACAATCCTGAGAAATTGGCTCTACTTAACAGTATAGTGCATCCTGCCACCATCAGGGATGCTGCTGAATGGATGCAAAAACAAACTGCACCCTATACCATCAAAGAAGCAGCGCTGATTTTTGAAAGTGGCTCTCATGCCCAGTTAGATAAAGTAATAGGCGTTCAAGCTCCACTTGCTATGCGTATTCTTCGTGTTATGCAAAGAGATAATATAACAAGAGAAGAAGTATTAAAACGTTTAGAAAAACAACTGGATGAAAACATCAAAATGCGTTTATGCGATTACGTTATTAATAATGATGAGCAGGAATTATTAATCCCCCAGGTGTTGCGCTTGCACAATCAATTGTTGGCCCTGGCAAAAAATAAGCCCGGATCATAACCCGGGCCCTACAAATATTCTATAGTTTTTATTATTTCAGTTTCGCTAAGGCATCTTTAATTCTTGCCCATGCTTTTTCTATATTCGGCATGCTATTGGCAAAAGAGAAACGTACGCATTTAGGCTCACCAAAAGCATCTCCCATTACAGAAGACACATGTGCAGAGTTTAACAGGTACATCGCAAAATCTGCAGAATTGTTCACCACTGTTTCACCATCTGATTT
>CAZDHQ010000373.1:0-5173 GCA_964505135.1 uncultured Ferruginibacter sp. | reverse complement strand
CAATTTAAAACCTATGCAGATACCGCCAATCCAGCATATGCAAATGGCGAAAAACTCTTGATAGCTTATAATGTGCTTAAAAGAGAAAATCTCTTATTCCAACCATTTATTGATTTAAAACTGGACAACGATTCCTTAGTGAAAGTTTATTTCACTGATGTTGATACATATGAAAGTATAAAGGCTTTTAAATACAAAGAACTGATTGAAAGAAAAAAGAAAGTAGGGCTGATACTGAAAATAAATAAACTGAGCGATGGACTGGTTCTGTGTAAAAATCTTATTTCTGCAAACAGAGTAAAAGGGCAAACCTTTCAGGCAAGTCGTAAATATAAGATTGAAGACTACCAGTAAGGCTTTAACTTATCTTTTAAAAAAACCATATTATCTTAACCCTATTAAGATCTATTTTAAGATCATAAAACAACCAAAATGAAAAAAGCTGCACTAATCAAAATCTTTACACTTCTGAGCTCTGTTGGCCTTGTAACAATTTTTCTTCTTTACAGAACAGGGTATTTTGAAGATGAAAAACGAAACCCAGGTAAAGAATTAGCTCAAACTGCACCACTAGCAAACATGCCGGATACTTCAGGGAAAGATTCTGTAGAAATGTCAATGCTCTCTTCTTCGAAATCCTTTATACTTCCCAGCAAAGATTTGCTTATCATAAAAACACTCAAAAAGAAAGACAGCATTCCAGCGAAGAAAAAGAAGGACCCTGTTATGTTTAGCAGTTCAAAGTCACTTATTTCTATTACAATCGATAGTACCTCTCCCATTAGCATTGATAGCTTGTTTAAAAAATCTAAAAGCAAAAAACAATGAAATGGTTGAATCTTTTATTGGGCGCAGGTATCAGTCTTATTTTTTTAAGCCTGGTTTTTATTCCATTAGAGAAAGTTTTTCCGGCAAAGCCGGGGCAAAAAATATTCCGCAAGCAATGGCTATTAGACTTGTGTTACTTTTTTGGTCAATACCTTTTATGGAGCGGACTTGTATTGTTTTTGTTACAACACTTTAGTAATTGGCTTGATCAAATTATTCCTGCTTCGTTCAGAGATAAAATACAATTGCAGCCAACATGGCTTCAAATAACAGAAGTAATTTTTTTTAGTGACCTGGTAATATATTGGGGACACAGGCTGCAACATAAGGTTGATTTTTTATGGCGCTTTCACAAGGTTCATCATAGTGCTGAAACGCTTGACTGGCTTGCCGCTCATAGGGAGCATCCGCTGGACAGTATTTATACAATCGGGCTTATTAACCTGCCCGCTTTTGTAATGGGCTTTAATTTAGAAGTACTATCATTCGTGATTGCATTTAGAGGTATTTGGGCCATTTATATACATTCCAATGTGCGGCTACCAATAGGCAAGCTTAAAATACTGATCGGTTCACCGGAATTACATCACTGGCACCACGACAAAGAAAGAGACCGTGGTAACTATGCCAATATCTCTCCACTGATGGATCTATTGTTCGGAACTTATGTATGCCCGCCGCAGGAACCAGCAGCATTAGGCATTAAAGAACCTATTTCAAAAACCTATTTAGGACAAATGCTTCGTCCTTTGATCCCGGGTTTTGAAAAGATTAAATCAAGCAATAAGTCAACAAAAATTTAATCCGCTTTCAACCCTTTTAGTATTAACTTGTTTGCTGGTAGAGAACAGTCTACTGAACTGTTTTTTATTGAGGCAACTATCAATCGAATCCAAACCACCACCCCAAATGACAACATCCATCATCATTGTACTCTGCTCCCTGCTTTTGATGGCTTATATCTTTGATATCAGTGCTTCCAAAACACGTATCCCTTCTGTCATACTTTTGTTGGTACTTGGCTTTACAGCAAAACAGATAGCCAGCGCATTTGAAGTATCACTACCAAATATGAGTAGCATACTTCCAGCATTGGGCACAGTAGGTTTGATTTTGATTGTACTGGAGGGTTCTCTTGAACTGGAACTACACAAGTCTAAAATCCCTTTCATTGGTAAAACAGCATTGATAGCCATCATACCCATGCTGCTGTTTAGTTTTGGCCTTGCATATTTGTTGAGTTATGTAGATGGCATATCGCTAAAAGCAGGTTTGGCCAATGCCATTCCCTTTGCAGTGATCAGCAGTGCTATTGCCATACCGAGTGTACAGCACCTGGTTGGAAGGGATAAGGATTTTATCATTTACGAAAGCAGCCTGTCTGATATTTTTGGTGTGATCTTTTTCAACTTTATTACACTGAATGACAACATAGGTTCTCAATCATTTGGTAATTTCTTTATTCAATTGCTGGTGATGCTGGCCGTTACATTTGTGGCCACGCTTGGCTTAGCATTTATCTTAAGCAAGATCAGGCACCATGTAAAGTTTGCACCTATTATTTTAATGCTCGTGCTGATCTATATGATATCAAAAGTGTATCACCTGCCCGGTCTCATTTTCATTTTATTGTTCGGTCTTTTTATGGGCAACCTGGATGAACTAAAAAACTTCAAATACATCCAACAACTTAAACCGGATGTGCTGGATAAAGAAGTGCATAAATTTAAACACATCACTACTGAAATGGCTTTTCTTATAAGAGCCCTGTTCTTTCTCCTGTTTGGCTATTTGATAGAAACAAGTGAGCTCTTAAATTCTGAAACTATATTATGGGCGCTTGGTATTTGTGCCGGTATCTTTTTCATTCGCTACCTGTTCTTTAAAATTTTCAAAATCACTATTCTACCGCTTGCTTTGATAGCGCCAAGAGGATTGATCTCTATATTGCTGTTCCTAAGCATTCCTTTATCACAGCAAACTACCCTTGTTAATAAATCACTGGTGATACAGGTCATTATTTTATCTGCACTAATTATGATGGCGGGATTGATGATGAGTAAAGCGGCAAAAGATAAGAAGGAGGCAGCCGTGAATTATCCGGAAAATAATACAGGCGTAGAAACAGAAATTGAACCGTGATTTTATAAGACAAAAAATTATTATCATTTCGTTTGAATCCGTGAAAAATAGGATTCACTAACTTTGCCCCATGAATCTCAATTACACCGAATTATTGCCAAAAGATTTTCACCCACAGTCAAGGGTATGGATATACCAATGCAGCAGGATGTTTTCTATTACGGAGGCTTTGAATGTAGAAGTGCTGCTCAATAATTTTGTTGCCGACTGGAAAAGCCATGGCGCTCCTGTGAAAGGCTATGCGAATTTGTTTTTCGGACAGTTCATTGTATTAATGGCTGATGAATCCAATATTACTGTTGGAGGCTGCAGCACGGATAGCTCAGTAAGGGTAATCAAGGAAATTGAAAAGATATTTGATGTGAATATGTTCGACAGGCAATTGCTGGCATTTTTTGTAAAAGATAAATCGGACACTTATCGCACTCAATTGCTGCCATTGTCTCAATTAAATTATGCAGTAGAGAATAATTTTATCAACCCGGATACATTGTATTTCAATAATACCGTACTTACCAAACAGGAATTGGAAAACAACTGGATGATTCCGGTAAAAAATAGTTGGCTGGCAAAGAAGATAAAAGCGGCTGTTTAAGCAAACAGTTGATCAAGGTTTTTATCCGTATAATCTTCGATAAAGCAAACAATATTTGGATAAGCTGCAAACTCATCGGCTGTATGCATGGTAGTTAATACCACACAGCGCATACCTGCATTGAGTGCCGTTTCTACTCCTTTGGGCGCATCTTCAAAAACGATACATTCTGCAGCGGGAACAGCCAGCAACGCAGCGCATTTTAAAAATGTTTCCGGATCGGGCTTACTGTACTCAACGTGATCGGCAGATACAATTGCTCCCGGATTAAAGTAAGGCCGCAGGTTCAGTCCGTCTAATATAAAATCAATATTGAATAGGATGGCTGCAGAACCAATTCCCATTTGTATATTCTTTTCTTTTGCTTTTTTTAAAAAACGATCCAGTCCATCAATCCATTTCATCTTGGGGCGATATACTTCCTGGTAATGTGTCTCTTTCTTTATTTCGAGTGCTTTCTTTTCTTCAAGTGATAGTCTGCCGGGGAATATCCGCTCTAAAACCTCCTCATTCTTTCCATAGCATTGCGCTTTCACTTCTTCCATGCTAAGATTGGCTCCCATTTGATTAACGATGTCATGCCATGCTGTGATGTGATAAGGCATATCGTCAATTATGGTACCGTTCATGTCAAATATAAATCCACTGATCTTTTCCATTTATGAAATAGTAGCTGTATAGTACAAAATGAATTTTCTTACGCCGCTAAAGCGGATGATGAATTTCTGGAAAACAATAATACCCACAATTGCTGTCAATATTCCCGCCAAAACATCCAACACATAATGATGACTGCTGTACACTGCCGCAAACCAAATGCCCACCATCACAATCGAAAAGAGGATGTTAACCCAACCCATTCTTCTTCTCACACCGTAATACAAAACAATCAAGGGATAAGCAGAATGAAGCGAAGGCATGGCGGCAAATACATTGGAGCTCTTCGAGTAAAGTCCTTTGAATATGCTAACATTAAAATAAGCATCAAACCTTGCAAGGCCGGCTGTATTACCAGGAGTATTCTTTAAAAATGCTGTGCCATATTGTTGGATATACCATGGCGGAGCAGCCGGATAAATATAGTACACAATAAAGCCCAGCATATTTACAAAAACAAAAGTCAACGAAAACTGCAGGAACAAATTTTTGTCTTTATAAAACAACCATGCTGCCAACATTAATGGTACAGGAATCCAGCAGAGATAAAATAAGCCTGCCATCACATCCAAAAAACTACTGTGATTAATCTTCCAATATTCATTTGGTGTAATGCGGCTACCGTCAATGGTTATCCCAAATAAGCTTTTTTCGGTATTGTACAAATCCTGGATATGCACCTCATTGTAATTGTAATTTGGAAATGCCTTCATGTAGTCGAAGATGATCCAGTACACAATGAAGATGGAGAAACCAAGTATGAATTTTCTTGTAGGCCTTGAAATAAAATACAGCACATTAAAAATGGCTGCCAATACTAACTGGTCTGTTTTAAAACCAATTAAATAAGAAGCAGTCAACAAATAAAGCCCGGTAACCGCTGCTGCAGCAATGATATTTTTTACAGAAAAAAAGGAATACTCACCTTTAGCCATTTGCTTCATTTGAAGT
>CAZDHQ010000372.1:3035-5192 GCA_964505135.1 uncultured Ferruginibacter sp. | reverse complement strand
AAAGGAAAGATATGATTCATAAAAGATTCCCTTGCCCGCTCAAGTTCTTTCCCTTTCACTTCTTCAAACCTGCCAAACACCAATACGCTTTGCCAGTTTCTCATGTTAACCATACTATCCACTTCAAAACAAACCCGTTTGTTTTTCCTTAACATCGTCAGCTTCTGCCCTTCATTTGTTTGACCATAGATATATACTCCATCATAACAATAAGTAACGGGAACGATATATGGTTGTTTCCCATCAACACATGCAATCCTTCCCACTACCTGTGACAACAGGAGATTATTCATTTGATCATAGTTTAATTCACCAATCATAACAATGCTTATTAGTATATTAAAAGTAGGATACAAAAAACTGTTTAAAATGATCACAATCAACAAAGTATTTGATTCACATCAACGATTTATAGTGCTGAAACCATATTGACAGGTATCAAGCTTTTTTTTGATTCACATCATTTAATAAGCCTGGTAACAAAACTAGTTTTGTAATATCAAGTGCGTGCTAATACCTCACCAGCAATTAAATATTATTAACAACAAAAACCAGGAGTTATGAAAAGCGATTCACAAATTCAAAAAGATGTAATTGAGGAACTTAAATGGCAGCCTTTTTTAAATGCATCTGAAATTGGGGTAGCAGTTAAGAATGGAATTGTAACACTATCAGGGCATGTTGATAGTTATGCAAAAAAATTGCAGGCGGAAAAAGTGGCAAAAAAGATTGAAGGCGTAAGAGCAGTTGCAGAAGAAATTGGGGTAGGCATTTCACCTTCATTTAAAAGAACCGATACAGACATTGCTGAAGCAGTTCTAAATGCAATTAAGTGGCATTCAGGTATACCTGAAAACAAGCTAAAGGTGAAGGTGGAAGATGGCGTTGTATACCTGGAGGGAGAGGTTGAATGGGCCTACCAGCGCAACAATGCTAAATCTGTGATTGAACACCTGGTGGGAGTACGGTCAGTTATCAATTCAATTATACTAAAACCTAAGCTAACAGCGGGTGATGTTACACATAAAATCAATGCGGCTTTCCAAAGAAGCGCTATGGTAGATGCTGCAAAAATATCGGCAACCGTTATCGGGCAAAGAGTAATCCTAAACGGAACAGTTAGATCTGTTACGGAAAAAGATGATGCAGAAGAAGCTGCCTGGAACGCACCCGGCGTAGTTATTGTTGAAAATAGACTAAAGGTAGAAACACCGCAGCATGCCCTGGTGGATTAAGATGTCTGCATTACAATACACTCCAGTAATGACGGTGGATTTGGTGAAGGGCAACTCATGCAGTTGCCCTTAAATTTTAAAGATAATAGTTGTATCAGCAATCATAATAAACAAGCTTAAACATGAGTTTTGAATTTTCCTTTCCATACGCTATTAACCCGGCGTATACCAAAAAAACTGCCTACTTCTGTATGGAGTATGGTATTCACCAGCCGTTAAAAACATATGCCGGCGGGCTGGGGTTTCTTGCAGGATCCCACATGCGAAGTGCTTATGAACTCAGGCAAAATATGGTTGGCATTGGCATTTTATGGAAGTATGGATATTATGACCAGGTAAGAAAGGAAGACCAAACAATGGATGTATTATTTGAAGAAAAAAATTATGGCTTTCTTATTCCAACAGAAATTAAGTTAACAATTAAAGTAGCCAACCACGATGTATGGTTTACTGCATGGTACCTGGATCCTGAAATATTTAAAACAGCGCCTGTCTTTTTCCTCACAACTGATTTACCAGAAAATGATTATTTAGCAAAAACAATTTCTCACAAACTCTATGATTCAAATCCAGAAACAAAACTGGCTGCAGCTATTTTACTTGGTGCAGGCGGATGTAAATTACTGGAAGTATTAAAATGGGAACCAGATATGTACCATCTTAATGAATCCCATGCATTACCGCTTGCCTTCTATCTTTACGGAAAACATAAAAATCTTGCAGCTGTTAAAGAACAACTGGTTTTTACCAACCACACACCCGAGCAGGCAGGGAACCAAAAAACAAGTATCACACAACTGGATAAGATTGGATTTTTTTGCGGCATTCCACTAACAGAAATAAGCGGATTTGCCAAAATAGTAAATGGCGAACTTAACCATACTGTCACGGCTTTGCGAATGTCAAAACTTGCCAATGCAGT
>CAZDHQ010000372.1:0-3025 GCA_964505135.1 uncultured Ferruginibacter sp. | reverse complement strand
ACACTGCAGGCAATGTTTAAAGACGAAGAAGATATATGTGAGATGATATCAATTACAAATGCTCAAAATTATACTTACTGGCATAACCCGGATATGTATGAAGCGCTTAACAACAATAATGATGAAGCCATCATGCTGAGAAAGAAAAAAGATAAACAAAATCTTTTTGAAGAAGTAGCTGACCAATGTGGAGAAATTTATGATGAAAAAATTTGCACTATCGTATTTGCAAAGCGATTTGCAGCATATAAAAGAGCAGACTTATTACTGCTTGACAAGGACAGGTTTCATCAATTGGTTACCAATAAAAACAGGCCGGTTCAAATCATCTGGGCTGGAAAACCTTACCCGATGGATTATACAGCAATCGGCGTATTTGATAAAATTGTTGATGTCTGTAAAACCTATTCAAATTGTGCTACACTGGTTGGTTATGAGTTAAGACTTTCTAAGCTTTTAAAAAGAGGAGCTGATGTTTGGCTAAATCTTCCACGGTTAACACATGAAGCCAGTGGCACCAGTGGCATGTCTGCGGCCATGAACGGAGCAATAAATGCAGCTTTTCCCGATGGCTGGTTCCCCGAATTTGCAAAAGACAAAATCAATTCATTTGTAGTACCTCCTGGTCCATTAAATCTTCCTGACTATGTACAGGATGAAAAGGATGCAGAAAGCTTGTATCTCCTTTTAGAAAAAGAGATTTTGCCTTTATACTATGACTATCCAAAACGATGGCTGGAAATGATGAAGAATGGGCTCAGGGATGTGATACCACAATTTGATTCAAACAGGATGGCCCGGGAATATTATGAAAGACTCTATTAATTCTTCATTGACTTAAAATAACAGCTGCTATATTTTTTACATCAATCATTTTTTATTGCCAAGTATTTTTTCCAAATGGCCGGAGTTTAGCCTGAAAAAATTACTAAACAAAATTTAGCATATTACCTGCAGGCTTAAGTTTGATTCTTGATAAAAACCATCTACCTCCCCGGACTTCAATGACGCCTGTTAAGATTTTGTTTGATGACTATCAATTAAAAAAACAATAATTAGTTCAAACTTTGATTTATGAATAGCGGGGAAAATGAAAAAGATAATATCACCGGTGGCGATGAAACCAGGCGTCGTGGCAAACCTTATTGGTGGCTTTACATGTTAATACTGGCAGCGCTGCTACTTCCTTCTCTAATCGGGAGACAAAAACTTGCTAACGAAATTACCTGGCAGGAATTTGAAAAGAATATGCTTGCAAGGGATGCCGTGGAGCGTATTGTCATTGTAAACAATGAAACAGCAGAAGTTTACATAAAAAAGTCTTTTTCAAATGATAGCATGTTTAAAGAAGCGATGCGTCCTTTGGTTGGAAAGACACCCAATGCAGGCCCTCACTTCCTGTTTAACATAGGATCCGTGGAAGCATTTGAAAGAAAAATAGAGCAGGCACAAAATAAATTTCCAACGGTAGCCAACATCAATATTCAATACACAAAAAGAACTAACTGGCTTTTAGATTTAATGGGATGGCTGCTTCCCGTGGTGCTTCTCTTTTTTCTTTGGAATTACTTTCTGAGGCGCTCCACCATTATGAACAGTGCTGGTGACAGCGCTATTTTTAAGTTTGGAAAATCCACTGCAACTCTTTTCGAAAAACAAAAAACAACAATAACATTTGATGATGTAGCAGGGCTGGAGGAAGCCGAAACAGAAGTAAAAGAGGTGGTGGAATTTTTAAAAAACCCTGAGGCATATACGAAGTTGGGTGCACAGATTCCTAAAGGTGTAATTTTAGTGGGTCCGCCAGGCACCGGTAAAACATTGTTAGCAAAAGCTGTTGCCGGCGAAGCACAGGTTCCATTTTTCTCCATATCAGGTTCCGAATTTGTAGAAATGTTTGTAGGCGTGGGTGCAAGCCGTGTAAGAGATCTCTTTAAACAGGCGAAAGATAAATCACCCTGCATAGTATTCATTGATGAGATAGATGCTATTGGACGTTCCAGAGGCAGAGGCGCATTTTTCAGTGGTGCAAATGATGAACGTGAAAGTACACTCAATCAATTACTAACGGAAATGGATGGATTTGGCAGTAATAGTGGCGTAATTGTGCTGGCCGCTACTAACCGTGCAGATATGCTTGATCCCGCCTTGCTGAGGCCAGGGCGATTTGATCGGCGCATTTACATAGAGTTACCCAATCTAAAAGAACGTGAAGAGATTTTTAAAGTACACCTGCGGCCGTTAGTAAAAGATGATTCAATCGATATTCATTTTCTTGCTTCACAAACGCCTGGCTTCTCGGGTGCAGACATTGCCAACATTTGTAATGAAGCAGCATTGATTGCAGCAAGAAGCAAAAAAGAAAAAGTAGACCGTAATGATTTTCTGAATGCCATTGACAGAGTGGTGGCCGGACTGGAAAAGAAGAGTAAAATTATTTCTGCTGAGGAGAAAAAAATAATTGCCTATCATGAGGCCGGTCATGCATTGGTAAGCTGGCTTTGTACATTGGTTGATCCTTTATTAAAAGTATCTATTATCCCCAGGGGAAAAGCACTGGGAGCTGCCTGGTATTTACCAGAGGAGAAACAACTTAGAAGCAAGACCTATTTTCACGAACACCTTTGTGCTACCCTTGGAGGAAGGGCAGCTGAAGAAATTATATTTGGTGAAGTGTCTTCCGGCTCATTAGATGATTTAGAAAAAGTAACAAAAGAGGCTTACATCATGGTAGCTTATTACGGATTCAACGAACGTATTGGAACAGTAAGCTTTTTTGATTCAACTGGCCAGCGAGAATCTGGTTTTTATAAACCTTACAGTGAAGAAACCGCTAAACTAATTGATGAGGAAGTGAGAACACTGGTGATGCAGGCTTATGATAAAGCAAAATTATTATTAAAGCAAAACCTGGATTCTTTGATTAAACTGGCAGACTTACTTTTGAAAAAAGAAATTATTTACAAAGAAGATATTGAAGCTGTATTAGGAAAAAGAACGATGCAGGGAAAACTTGCTGCTTATT
>CAZDHQ010000371.1:0-5218 GCA_964505135.1 uncultured Ferruginibacter sp. | reverse complement strand
AAAAATTATTTTTACTGCTTAAAATTTAATCAGCTTCACTCTAATGATCCGTAACAGGCATAACATATTCTTTTGGTTATCCAGAATTGTCTGCCTGCTCATCTTTGCACCTTTCTTTGCGGTACAATGTTTTTATTATTACAATGCACAGGCAAAAACTGCTACACCTGCTATTGCAGTAGCGGCTGAAAAAACTGCTTCAAAAAATAATGCAGCTGCCATTGAACAGGAAAATGGAACGGGCAAAAAAGCTACCATCAATTTAAATAAAAGGTTTCAGCCAGGCAGTATTTTATCGGTTGGCTTTGTTGAGTTTGAAAAACCTTTTACTTACTGCGAACGTACACTGACCAGCCGGTATATCAATCCATTTAGCCTTTCTGTATTGCATCATACGGGCACCCTGCGTGGCCCGCCTGCCTGTTGATAATAGTTTTCTTATCAACATTTTTTCATTTTAATTTATTGTCACTATGTCTTCTTACCTAAGAAGTAAGTGGCTGATGATTTGCTGTATGGCAATAACGTCAGTACCGCTTTATTCACAGGTAATGGTAAAGTCTTACAGCCTGCAAAGTTTAATAGACAGTGCAGCCCATTACCTGCCCGTATTACAACAAAAAATAGCCCTTGCAAATGCATCCAGGGCAATGGTTACAGATGCTAAACATTCTTTTTTGCCGCAATTAAAATTGGGAGAACAGGTGGATATTGGTTCCGCCAATTCTATAGCTGGCACCTATTTCACTTTTGGTATGCTGCCATCTACATCAGGCAGTATTCGTAACAGTAATAATTTAAACACGGTTACATCCAATGTAGCCGTATTGTATGGTGAATACGAATTGGTAAATTTTGGATTGAGAGATGCCCGTGTCAACAGTTCCAAAGCATATGTTGATTTAGCAGAAGCTGATGTAAAAAAAGAACAATACTATCTCAATCTGAATATTGCGAAGCTGTATTTCAGCCTGCTTAAAAACCAGTTGAGGTTGAAAGCAGATGAACAGAATATACTGCGCTACCAGGCTATCTATAATGTAATTGCTGCACTTACTGC
Organism: uncultured Ferruginibacter sp.; assembly: GCA_964505135.1. Taxonomy (GTDB): domain Bacteria; phylum Bacteroidota; class Bacteroidia; order Chitinophagales; family Chitinophagaceae; genus Ferruginibacter. The sequence continues at coordinate 4,158 of CAZDHQ010000371.1, read as the reverse complement.
AAGTGGTATAAAAGCAGGTTCAGATTCATCGCTTGCCAGGGCGGAGCTATCCAAAACAAAGATCAATTACAACCAAACACTGGGCATTATCAACCAGCAAAAAGAACAGCTGTCTTATTTTACCGGTATACCGTCTGATAATCTGGTAGTAGATACGCTGGCACTTAGTATTAGCAGCAAACCTACTGACATTCATTTTATGCCGGACAGCAATAATAATCCTTTAGTTGATTATTATATCAAGCAGAGAAATATTGTATTGGCCAACCAGCGCTTAATTAAAAAAAGCTACCTGCCTAAAATAATGCTTGCGGCAAGTTCATGGGCAAGAGGCTCCAGTATCCAGTTTAATGATCAGTACAAGGCGCTTACTAACGGGCTCGGTTACCAGCGTTTTAACTATGCTGTTGGCCTTGCTTTTACTTACAATCTTTTTAATGGTATTTATAAAAAAGATAAACTGGCCATTAACCGCTATCAACTGCAGGCAAGTGAATACGATCTGCAGCAGCAAAAGCTGGCACTGAACGCCGCAGCATTGCAGGCTGACAAAGCATTGCAAACAACCATTGCCAACCTGCAGGAATTGCCGGTGCAGTTAGAAGCTGCTACGGCTACTTACCAGCAAAAGCTGGCGCAGTATAAAGCGGGTATCATTTCGCTGATCGATCTTACCAATGCATCCTTTGTTTTATACAGGTCGCAGACAGATTATATCGAAACGATGAATGACTGGTACTTATCGCAGTTGGATAAGGCAGCAGCTAACGGTAATCTTTCACAATTTATTCAAACAATAAAATAAGCATTATGGTACGTGCAGCATTAAAAAGGCCCATTACCATAATGGTGCTTTTTACGGGATTGTTATTATTCTCCGGCATGGCAATAAGAACAATACCCATTGATATTTTCCCTAAATTAAATTTACCCACCATCTATGTAATCGAGTCGTATGGTGGTATGAGCCCCCAGCAGATGGAAGGCTTTTTTGCCACCCGTATGCAGGACCAGTTTCTCTATGTGAATGGAATTAAAAACATGGAGAGCAAGAATATACAGGGGCTTACGCTCATCAAGCTTTCTTTTTATGAAGGAACGGATATGGCAGAAGCTTCTGCACAGGTAGCATTGCAGGTAAACAGGGCTTCCAAGTTCTTTCCACCGGGTGCCTTGCCGCCACAGGTTATCCGCTTTGATGCATCATCGTTGCCGGTGGGTCAGTTAGTGTTTAGCAGCAAAACAAAATCGCTGAAGGAGATTTATGACTTGGCTGTGACAAGGGTAAGGCCCATGTTCTCTACCGTAGCAGGCTTATCAGCGCCACCTCCATTTGGTGCCAATTCAAGAAGTGTGGTGGTAAGTGTGGATCCTGAAAAATTAAGCCGTTATAATTTATCGCCAGACCAGGTGGTAGAAGCAATTACAAAGAACAATAACATCAGCCCTTCGGGCAACCTGAGGGTAGACAGCATGATGTATGTAACTACGGTAAATTCCCTTGAAGATAAGGTGAGAGATTTTGAGGATATACCTATTACCACCAACGGTCTGGCCACGGTATTCATTCATGATATTGCAACAGTTGCAGATGCGGCTGACGTTACGGTTGATTACGCACTCATCAATGGCAAGCGTTCTGTATACATTCCTGTGGTTAAAACGGCAGATGCATCTACCTGGGCCGTGGTGCAATCACTAAAAGGCAAACTGCCCGAAATGCAAAGCCTGCTGCCGGATGATGTAAACATCAGTTATGAATTTGACCAGTCTGTATTTGTGATCAATGCAGTAAAAAGCCTGATGACAGAAGGCATACTGGGCGCCATTCTCACAGGATTGATGGTATTGCTTTTTTTAAAAGACTGGCGCAGCAGCCTGGTGGTAGTCATCACCATACCTGTGGCTGTATTGTCTGCTGTTTTATTCCTGCACCTGGCCGGGCAGTCTATCAATATCATGACGCTTAGCGGATTGGCATTAGCAATTGGAGTATTGGTAGACCAGGCCACTGTAACCATTGAAAATATACACCAGCATTTAGAGATGGGTAAAGGCAAACGACAGGCAATACTGGATGCCTGCCAGGAAATATCTTTTCCACTCTTGCTGATACTGCTTTGTATCCTGGCTGTATTTGCGCCGTCCTTTGTAATGAACGGCGTTCCTAAAGCAATGTTCCTTCCGCTTTCTTTATCTATCGGCTTTGCGATGATTGTTTCTTTCATTGCGGCACAAACATTAGTGCCGGTAATTGCAAACTGGTTGCTAAAGGAAGATATGTTTAGTTATCATCATCATAACTTTCATGCACATGCCGGCTTTGCATTGGATACAAAAGAAATAGATGAAGTGAACATGCATACGTCTGAAGACAAAAAGCATCCCGAAGAAAATAATTTGTTTCAGCGAATGAAGATGAGCCTTGGCAGGCTGCTGGAGAAATGGATGCCTAAGAGAAGAGGGATTGTGCTTACTTATCTTTTATTGGCACTTGTATTGGCAGGCGCTTGTTTTATGTTTATTGGTAAAGATCTTTTGCCTAAAACAAATAATGGCCAGTTGCAAATAAGAATCAAAGAGCCTGACGGAACAAGGCTTGAACAAACAGAACGGGCTACTAAAAATGTGCTGGCATTAATCAATAAAGAAACAGGTGGTAATGTTGCCATCAGTTCTGCTTATGTTGGTCTTATTCCAAGCAGCTATGGGTCAAGCAATCTCTACATCTTTAACAGTGGTACACATGAAGCGCTGCTGCAGGTTAATTTGAATGAGGATTATAAAGTAAAACTGGATGTGCTAAAAGATCAACTGCGTAAAGCCATAAAGGAAAAATACCCACAGTTAACTATTTCATTTGAGCCCATAGAGCTTACTGAAAAGATAATGGCACAGGGAGCTGCCACACCAGTGGAAGTAAGAATAGCCGGCAAAAATTTTAATGAGCTAAAGACCTATGCGTCTCAGTTAGTTGACACATTAAAGCATATCAGTTACCTGAGAGATGTGCAAATAGCACAGCCATTAAAATATCCCACCATTAAAATAAACATTGATCGTTTTCGCCTGGCGCAGATGGGATTAAACCTGAATGAAGTGGCAAGAAGTATTACCGATGCTACTTCATCAAGTCGCTTTACTGAAAAGGTGCAATGGCTTGATCAGAAGGTTGCCTATACCTACCAGGTGCAGGTGCAGGTGCCTGAATACCTGATGAATTCTATTGAACAATTGCAGTCCATTTCACTGGTTAAAGGCAAGCAGCGTCCGCTCTTATCTGATGTGGCACAATTAACAGTAGACACACTGCCGGGTGAATATGACCGCTCCGGCCCAAGAAGATTTTTAACAGTGAGTGCCAATGTTTATAAGAAAGACCTGGGCACAGCAACTACAGCAGTGGAAAAGGCCATTGCATCTTTAGGTACGCCGCCAAAAGGATTAGTGGCTGAGGTAAAAGGAATGTCATCACTTTTAACGGATACACTAAACTCTTTACAATCCGGGCTACTGGTGGCCGTTATTGTGATCCTTTTACTGCTTGCTGCCAATTATCAATCCATCGGTGTGGCACTCTCTGTACTGTCTACTGTGCCGGCAGTATTGCTCGGAGCCATGCTGCTGTTATTGGCAACAGGCGCTACGCTTAACCTGCAGTCTTATATGGGCATTATCATGAGCACTGGTGTATCCGTTGCCAATGCCATTTTAATTGTAACCAATGCAGAAGCATTAAGGCTGCAATACCAGGATCCATTTAAAGCAGCCACTACTGCAGCCAGCATCCGGTTACGGCCAATCTTAATGACAAGTCTTGCTATGATTGCAGGAATGATCCCAATGGCAAGCGGGCTTGGTGAAGCAGGTGATCAATCAGCGCCATTGGGCCGTGCAGTAATTGGAGGACTGATTGCTTCCACATTTGCTGCCTTGTTTATTGTACCGCTTGTATACGGTTGGGTTAGGCAGCGTTCTTCATTTAAACCAGTTTCCCTGTTACCAGAATAATCAATAAAAATTTTAATCATGAAATATTGTATCGGCTTCTTCATTATAAGTATCTCTTTTGCTTCCTGCTTTTCATCAGAAAAAAAAGAGGAGAAGACTACAGCAGAAAAAAGTGCATCGCCAAAGTATAATCTTGCTACTGTGGAA
>CAZDHQ010000370.1:0-5219 GCA_964505135.1 uncultured Ferruginibacter sp. | reverse complement strand
ATGCTTTTTGGATGTTCTATCAAAAAGCAAGAGCACTTGCAAAACTTGGTAAAAAGAAAGAGGCGATGGATGCTTCCAATAAATCCGTAGAATTGGCTAAGGCCGCTAAGAATGATGATTATGTGGCGCTGAATATGAAGCTGCAGGCGGAGTTAAAATAAGCCTTTTATTTATTTAGTAATTTGAAAAAAGATGCAGTAGTTGTCGCTGCATCTTTTTTATTTGAGGAACAGAATCTTAACTTTTGCAAAGAAGAAATTACGCTATCTTTATTGCGAGTACTTCCAATCTTAGAACTTAAATAAACCCTTCAAAATGTAATTATGAGAAATAGCTTTACCCTTTTGTTAGTCACTACCATACTTTTTTTTCAGCCTGTAAAAAAGACAAAGAGCAATTAATAGAGCCTATTGCAGATTTTAGTTTTGCAGGAGATACTACTCATTCAATTTTCTTTGGCCCGTATGATGCTTGTTCGCTTGTAAACAATTCTATTAATGCCGATTCTTATGTTTGGGATTTAGGTAATGGAATAACTTCTACACAAAAGGATTTTATAATGACGTATGACACTCCAGGTAATTATAAAATATCACTCACTGCAATAAACAACAATGGTAAAAAGTCAACCACTGTAAAACAAGTCAAAATATTGACACCTATTATTAAAAATGTAGTGATTGACATTCTCGGTTGGAATTCAGGTTGGGGCAGACCAGTTGAATGGCCTGTGTTTAAAAGAGCTAATGTGTGGGTAGAAATTTTAAAGGGCGAATCAGGCAAATCTTACCCGGTATTAAGCAACGGAAGCTTCGATGCTCCTGTCGTATTTAAGAGCGATGTGGTAAATGTTGATTCTGCTTTAGCTCCGGTTACATTTAATCTTTCTGTAAAAACAATGCTTGATATAGCTGCGTTAACAGGAGCCGGGGGATATCAAGGTGCCGGTTATGGTTTTAATGTGTATGCGCAGGATGCAAGTGGCACTTATTTATTGAGTTCAACTTACTGGAGTGGGGGAATATCTGTAAATGGAAGTTATGCTACAGGCAAATTTAGAATTGGTAGCGGCACATACGGCATCGCAATTTCAGTTAACGGTGTATTTGAGTAAATATTGGATAATTGGTCTTTAATATACTGCCTCATACTCAACATAATTTTATGAAACGTTGCTTTGCAATTGCTGCAATATTGGTGCTGTTGATATTGTCATGCAAAAAAGAAAGTAACGAAAAATTTATTGTAGATATTAATCCTGAATTTAAACCTGTAGTTGACAGTTTTGTAAAAGCCGCTACTGATAGAAATTACAGTATCACCATTGATAACCTAATCATCAAATACGACTCTGCATTGGATAGCCGGTATTGTGCCGCCTCTAATGTAATTTCCACTACCAATAATGTGCAAAAAACAATTCTGGTAAATGCAAAATTGAAATGCTGGCAAAATAGCCGACAACTAGAAACATTGTTGTTTCATGAAATGGGGCATTGCTTATTGGGCAGAGATCATATCGCTGACACATTACCCAACGGTGATCCCAAGAGTATCATGGTTTCAGGAGATATTTTATTATATGCACCCTGTGCTTATCCTATCGGGAATGATTGCAATAAGCTTTATAAAAGAGAGTACTACCTGGATGAACTCTTTAATCCAAATACGCCTGTGCCTGCATGGGCAAAATAGCATGCAATCAACAGATGTTTACCTTTAATAAAACCCTAAATGTTTTTGAATAACCTGATCGTCCAGTTGGCAGATTTATACAAATCAATTGAAAATGTTTCTCCATTGGATATCGTAACAAAAAAATGCGCCGGTAACTTGCTTATATCATACTTTACAGAAGCTTTATTGGGTGTTTGATAGCTGGTAATTTTATTCACAAAAACCCCATCCGAAGGAGAAACATCACTTACAAACAAAGCGATGCCACCATGTGGATTGGAGCCATCGGGACTGCCACTGTTGGTAGATATTTCGATCGTAAGCGTATGGCCGCTCTCTTTTGATGGAATGATATCAACCTTATCGAAATAAGTACTGCCGCCAAATTTGTAACAAACATATTCTCTCCCCCGGTATTCGTCTGCGCTCCAGTAACCTTTCAACACGCTGTCTGCCTGGCCTGCCACTGGAAAATGCATTTCACCTTTTCCTTCTCTTAAGCCATCCTGGAAATTGCCGATAAAGAAAGTGCCGTCTTTGAAATAATAAGTGCCTTCGCCATTCGGCATACCGTTTTTAAAGCTGCCTGTATATCGTTCTAATCCTTTCGCTTCACCCTTGCCGTTAGCAAGGCCATTTTTACAATCACCTGTATAGCTTCCCTTGAGAGCTTCAGATTCAACTTTGCAATCTGAGCTTGTTTGTTGGCTGAAGATAGAAGAACTGGCGATTAAGCTAATTGCTAATGCGATCATTAAGTGTTTCATATGTTTAGTTGTTTTGGTGAAATGAGAACATAGTCTGATAAATTGTTTTATGAAATTATTTACCTGCATAGATTAATAAAGCCAGTCCGGCCACAAAGAGTGCAAACATTACCGCAATCAATCCATTGGTACCCTTTGGTGCATTTTTGAATTCTTTCCAGATAAATACTCCCCAGAGTGCTGCAATTAGCGTAGCTCCTTGCCCAAGACCGTAAGATATAGCCGGGCCGGCCTTCCCGGCAGCAATTAAATTAAATGAGTTGCCAATACCCCAGATCAATCCGCCCAGGATACCCACAAAATGTGTAGCAAAATTTCCTTTGAAATAATCACTGTAAGTAACAGGTGTTCCCATCACGGGCTTCTTCATCAAAATGGTATTGAAAATAAAATTGCTGACAAAAATGCCAACAGAAAAAATGAATACGGCTGAATAAAGTGTCATCTTCCCTGCCGCAGGACTTTCAAAGTTTTCTACATCCATTGATGCTGCAATAAAACGATAGAAGAAAGACATGAGCAATCCAGCTACCAGTGAAATGACAATTCCTTTCGTTGAAACTTTTTGATCAGATGCATTTGCCTTTTTATAAGCAATGGCATTGATGATGATGGCTAATGCAATCAACGCAATACCTAAAAATAAAAACGTTGGGTTTCCTTTTTGTGCGCCAAAATAGTTAACCAATGTGCCCAGCACAAGTGCCAAACCGATACCCACCGGGAAAGCCACGGCCATACCGGCAATGGCAATGGCAGCAGAAAATAAAATGTTAGCTGCGTTAAAAACAATGCCACCAATAAAAGCACTGCCAATATTAGCAGCATCTGCCTGTTGTAAATCGGCTACAAAGCTTCTGCCTTTATCACCAATGCTTCCCAGAGTGAAAGCCGCAATAATGGAGAATAGTAAAATACCAATCACATAATCCCAGTAAAACAATTCAAAGCGCCAGGTTTTGCTGGCCAGCTTTTGTGTATTGGCCCAGGAACCCCAGCAAAGCATGGTGATGACACAAAACAAAACAGCGAGTGTATAACTTTCAACAATGAACATGGCAAGTATTTTTATAAATGGATATGCATTTCCGCTAGTAAATGTTATTGCACTTCTTTCCTGTAAGGTGCAGATGCCTGTGCTCCCAATCTTGTAACAGCAATGGAAGCAGCTTTGCAGGCAAATTGTACAGCGTCTTTTATTTTTTTATTTTCAGCTAGTGCTACAGCCAATGCACCATTAAAAACATCACCGGCAGCAGTGGTATCTACTGCCTTTACTTTTGGTGCATTCACCTGCTGAAATTTGTTTTGATGATAGATCAGTGCGCCTTTTGCACCAAGCGTAATTATTACGGTAGCTACACCTTTTTCATTCAAGATTTCACAAGCTTTTTTTGCGTCGTCTGTATTGCGTACAGTGGTGCCTGTTAGCATGCCAGCTTCATGTTCATTTGGTGTGATGATGGAAATACGTTGGAATAAATCATCCGGCAAACTACAGGCTGGTGCAGGATTAAGTATCACTGTCTTGTTTTTTGTTGCTACAATAGATGCTGCATAGCTAATAGTGTCTAATGGTGTTTCCAACTGCATTAGTACAATTGATGCAGACTCAATCAATGATTTTGATTTCTTTAAATCAGCAGGCAATAGGTTGGCATTGGCACCGGAAGCAACTGCGATACAGTTTTCTCCTTTATCATCTACATTTATTAGCGCAACACCTGAAGCCGCTTTCTTATCAACGATAACAGCATTGATATTCAGCTTTTCTTTTTTAAATAAATAAAGCGCCTGTTGACCAAAAATGTCATTGCCCAATTTTGCTATGAAAGCAACTTTACCGCCGAGTCTTGAAGCAGCTACTGCCTGGTTAGCACCCTTACCACCAGCAGCCATAAAAAAGGTGCCGCCAAGAATGGTTTCTCCCGGTGCAGGTAGACGAGGAGATTTAATGACCATATCGGTATTGGAACTTCCAATAACAAGGATGGGAGCTTTTTTCATGATGGCAGCAGTTAATTATGAAGGAAGTTAAATAAAATCTTACATTTCAAATAAAATTCCTGCTATGCCATCTAATAACCGCCGCCACTTTTTACAGCAAAGTATTACTGCTGCCGGATTACTCTCGTTGCCTGCCTTATTACATGCACAGCAAGCTGGCACTAACGGAAACGCCCAGCGGAAAATCGTTTGTGTAGGTGGTCACCCCGATGATCCGGAAAGCGGCTGTGGTGGCACATTGGCCAAGCTTGCAAAAGCAGGACACAGTGTAACGATCATTTACCTGACTACAGGTGAAGCTGGTATTCCCGGTAAGAGCCATGATGAAGCGGCTGCCATAAGAAAGCAGGAAGCAATTAATGCCTGTAAGATCTTAAATGCTAAACCCATTTTTGCAGGACAGATTGATGGAGCCGGTATGGTAAGTAATGAATGGCTTACTAAATTGGAAGCCTTAATAAAAGCGGAACAACCCGATATTGTATTTACGCATTGGCCTGTTGATTCACACAAGGATCACCAGTGTGCCAGCTTGTTAACCATTCAAACATGGATTCGTTCTTCACAAAAATTTTTATTGTATTTTTTTGAAGTATGTACGGGTGAGCAAACGATGATTTTTCATCCGACAGATTATGTTGACATCACCGATACCCAGGAACAAAAAAAGAAAGCCCTGTACTGCCATACCAGCCAGGATCCACCGGGCATCTACAATTGCGGCCATGCAGATATGGAAATATTTAGAGGCAGAGAATTAGGTGTGAA
>CAZDHQ010000369.1:0-5222 GCA_964505135.1 uncultured Ferruginibacter sp. | reverse complement strand
CTTTCGAAAGATTGGCAACCCTAAAGTCAGCTACAATTCAAAATGCAGCCTGAAATTTGGCGGTTTTGCTATAATGTGTTTATTTTACACATTAAACGCTGCCAAATGAGAAAGCTTTTGATCCTGTCTGTTATTGCCGTTTTTTTACAACTTGGTATACATGCACAATTATTAACCTGGAGTCCGCAGTTCCCGGCAGATAATTCTACTATCACTATTACCATGGATGCAACCAAGGGGAACAAGGGATTACAAGGATTTTCCGGAACCGTGTACATGCATCTTGGCGTTATCACCAATTTAAGTGCTAACCCCACTGCATGGAGATATGTGCCTACTACCTGGGGATCAACCACTGCACCAACTGCAACACCTGCAGGCACTAACAAATGGTCATTCACTATCAATAATCCAAGAGCGTATTTTAATTCAGCGGCTGGCGGTGTACCAGCAGGTGAAACGATTCTAAGAATTGCATTGATCTTTAGAAATGCAGATGGATCATTGTCGCAAAGGAATGCAGACGGGTCAGATATGTATATACCAATCTATCCTGCCAATACTAACAGCATTATTTTTACTACACCTGCATTGGTGCCTGATTATAATTCATCCAATGAACCAGTAAGTATTTCTTTGGGACAGTCGTTGCCGTTAGCAGCAGTTGCTTCCAAAACTACCGGTACCCTCAACATGTATTTAGACGGAAGTCTTATCGCAGGCCCCATTACTGGTAACAGTTCCATCAGTGCAACTCCCACAATAAACAATGGCGGCAATCATACAGTGATTGCAGAAATGGCAAATGGAGGTATAAGCTATTATGATACGTTACAGTTTTATGTAGCGGCAGCGAATAATGTGGTGGCTTTGCCTGCAGGTGTGCAGGAAGGCATTAATTATGGTTCAGGCTGCGATTCTGTAACACTGGTTTTTTATGCACCCAATAAACAAAACGTGGTAGTGTTGGGAGATTTTGAACCGGGTGCATGGGCGCCATTATCAAAATATCAAATGAATAAAACACCGGATGGCAATTACTATTGGCTCACCATAAAAAATCTTACACCCGGCACTGAGTATTCGTTTCAATATTTAGTTGATGGCAATATTTACGTCGCAGATCCTTATACTGAAAAGATTTTGGACCCATGGAATGATCCGTATATTCCTGCGGCTACTTATCCTAACCTGAAGGCGTACCCGAATGATCCAAATGTATCAGCAGGTAAAAATGCATATATAGGAACACTGCAAACCTGCCAGCCAGCATATAACTGGAAAGTTGCCAAGTTTACCAAACCAGATAAACGTAACCTCGTGATTTATGAATTACTGGTTCGTGATTTTGGCGATGCAAAGAATTACCAAATGCTGATTGATACCATCAGTTATTTCAAGCGGTTAGGCATAAACGCAATTGAACTGATGCCGGTGAATGAATTCAGTGGTAATGAAAGCTGGGGTTATAATCCAACATTTTATTGTGCACTGGATAAAGCTTATGGCACCAAAAACAAGTTCAAAGAATTTATTGATCTCTGTCATCAGAATGGCATTGCCGTAATATTGGATGTGGTATATAATCACCTGGATGCCTATTATGCACCGCAGGGAAGAATGTATTGGGATGCTGTTAATAACAGACCTGCAGCAAATAATCCATGGCTGAATCCCACTGCGCCGCATCCTTACAGCGTATTCAATGATTTGAATCACACAACTGCGGCCACGAGGTATTGGGTGAGAAGATCAATGGAATATTGGCTCACAGAATACAAAGTAGATGGCTTCAGGCTCGATCTGGCAAAAGGCTTTACACAAAAAGCAACGAATGAAACCACGGTAGAAGATTTTGACGGCAGCCGTGTAACCAATCTCTATTATTACTATGACAATATCGTTCCCAAATATCCAGGTACTTATATGATCCTGGAGTTCTTAGGAACACAGCGTATGGAAGAAGGATTTTATGCAGGGCACGGATTTTTATTATGGAGCAAAAACACCGATGCCTATAATCAATGTACCATGGGCTATGTAAGCAATTCTGATTTTTCAAAAGTGATGTATAATAGTAGTCAAACAGCTTTTAACCAACCGGCTGCAGTTGGGTATATGGAAAGCCATGATGAAGAAAGATTGATGTATAAAAATCTCCAGTTTGGAAACAGCTCAGGAACTTACAATGTAAAAACACTTTCAACTGCGTTGGATAGAATGGCTGCTGCTGGTGCTGTTTTCTTTACTACACCCGGGCCGAAGATGCTCTGGCAGTTTGGGGAAAGAGGCTATGATCTTTCCATCAATTTTGGTGGGGACAGAGTGGCTAGCAAACCGCCACACTGGGAATACATGTCAGATCCTGACAGGTTAAAACTCTACAACACTTATTCAAAAATGATCAACCTGCGTTTATCATTTCCCGAACTTTTTACAGCAACTACATTCACTTATAATTTTTTTGGTAACAATAGAAGTGTGAGTGATGCTACGGCAGGCTTGTTTAAAAACTACGCCATATCAGATAGTGCTTCACTCAATGGAGTAAAAATGTATGTGGTGGCTAACCTGGATGTAACAGCGCAAACAAGAACTGTTAGCTTTCAAAACACCGGCACCTGGCTTAACTATATCAGCAACGGAACAGGCGCTGGCGTAAATGATGCCACAGGATCCACTTTCAGTATTGCCACTACTGGCCAAACCATTACATTACAGCCAGGTGAATACCATATTTATTTTTACCAGCCTGCTAACCTGTATGTATTCAACGGCAGCGGCAACTGGAATGATGCATCCAACTGGACCTACGGTTTAGTACCGCCAACGCCATTACCATCCGGTTCAGAAATTTACATCTCACCAAAAACAGATGGCGAATGCCTGGTAAATATTAACCAGGTTATTGCAAACGGAGCAAGAGTAACAGTTGCTGCAGGAAAGAAAATAAGAATACCTTTAAATTTATCCTCTAATTAATTAAACGATTGTTATGGCAGCGGAAAAGCAGCTTAAGGAAGGAAAGCAAATCAAAAGTCTACAAAAAATCCAGTCAGAAGTAGAACACATCAATAAAATAGCCCTGTCTGTTGACTGTGTTATTTTTGGTTTTGATGAAAACAAACTAAAGGTTTTACTCATCAGAAGTGACTTAAAAAAATATTCAGGCAAATGGTCTTTGTTAGGGGATCTTGTTTTCCCCAATGAGGATTTAGACGCTGCTGCATATCGTATCTTAAAACAACGTACCGGCTTGAGTGATGTGTACCTGGAGCAGGTACACACTTTTGGACAGGTTAACAGGCACCCTGCAGGAAGAGTAGTTACGGTTGCTTATTGTTCCCTTATCAATGTGCAGCATTATAAGCTGAATATCCTGGATAATGAACTGCACTGGCATGATGTAAAGAGCGTAACAGACCTGGCTTTTGATCACCAGGAAATTTTTGATACCTGCCTTAAACAACTGCAAAAAAGAGTACAGGAGCATCCGCTTGGCTTTAACCTGCTGCCAAAAAAATTCTCATTGAGAGAACTACAAAACTTATATGAAGCCATCCTCGATATTAAAATGGACCGGAGAAATTTCAGGAAAAAATTCTTCTCTATGGATTTTTTAATTGACCTGAAAGAAATGGAACAAAACGTTCCTCACCGTCCGGGCAAACTCTACCGTTTCAATTTTGATAAGTACGAAAGAAAGAAAAAGAAAATAGTGGGAATCGATTTTTAATTAGAATATCTCCACCATTGCAGCGATTTCATTTCTGTTTTTGTCTAAAAAACAGTCAGTTTTCTTAATTGTGTAAAATTTACGCTTTGATGGACATTTTTTTTAAACAAATACTTGTCCACACAACAAAAAATGCCTATAATTGTGTAAAAATTACACATTCATAAGAACCCACATTCACAAACAAATGGTTGCTTATGAAATACTAACGAGTCGTTGCATATGAGAACCTAAAGCCTGCTACCAAGCTGCTTACTGCTTCATAACTGCCCTCCCCTGTAAGTATTTCACAGCCATTAAAATCAATGCAGATGAAAAAGAGTACGAACATGCTTTTACAACGGCTACGGTTAACCGCTGTGTTAACAATAGCACTAACGCTGTGTGCCGGCGTGGTAATGGCGCAGAGCGTTGTTACGGGTAAAGTATCCGAATCCAAAAATGGAAAAGGGCTGGCAGGTGTAACTGTAACGGTTACAGGTACACGAACATCCACCCAAACCGATGCCGACGGTTTTTACAAGATATCGGTTCCACAGGGTGCTAAAACATTGTCTTTTACTTCCGTAGGATACATCAGCCAGGAAGTAGCAATTGGCAGCGGCACAGTAGATGTAAGCCTCAATGAAAGCACACAACAGTTAACTGATGTGGTAGTAGTGGCTTATGGTACAAGAAAGAAAACGGACCTTACCGGTGCTGTTACACAAATTTCCGCAAAGGATTTCCAGAAAGGAAATAATAACTCTGCTGAGCAGTTATTGCAGGGTAAAGTAGCGGGCCTGCAGGTTACGTCTGGTGGTGGATCTGCCGGTGGCGGCAGCCGTCTTCGTATTCGTGGTGGTGCCTCATTAAACTCCAGCAATGATCCATTAATAGTAATTGATGGTGTACCTGTAGAAAGCAATGGTATCAGTGGCAATGGAAATTTGCTTAATACTATCAACCCAAATGATATTGAATCAATGTCAGTGTTGAAGGATGCATCTGCCACTGCACTTTATGGTTCAAGAGCAAGTAATGGTGTATTGATCATTACTACTAAAAAAGGCGTAAGAGGGAAATTAAGATACAATTTTAGCAGCCAGGCAAATCTTGGCGAGGTTACAAAAACAGTAGATGTTTTATCGGCAACCCAATTAAGAAAAATAATTACTGATGATGCAGCAGCCACTGGTATCAATACCTGGAAAGACCAACTGGGTTCTGCTAATACAGACTGGCAAAAATTAATTTATCAAAAGGCTTTTGGATGGGATAATTCACTAAGCATGAGCGGTGCCATTGGCGGTATCATTCCTTTCCGTTTATCAGGCGGTGTACTTACCCAGGAAGGTATCTTAAAAACTGATAAATTTAACCGTTACACTGGTTCTTTAAGTTTATCACCCAAGTTTTTTGATGACCATTTATCAGTGAATGTAAATGCAAAGTAAAAAAAAAAAAAAAACCGTTTTGCTGATGGTGGTGCAGTTGGTTCTGCAGC
>CAZDHQ010000368.1:0-5239 GCA_964505135.1 uncultured Ferruginibacter sp. | reverse complement strand
GCTCGGAAGCTTTTCATTTTTTTAGTGTGGCTTGTTATTGAGGGGAGACGTGGGCCGGAAGAAAGGCAGGTGCAGCTAGCCTCAGTGGTTGACCTGGCACAGAAAATCCTGCACTGAAATACAAGAGCGACTGGAATCTTTTTTTAACGGCTCAAAGCTGGAAGATTTTATTCCTATTGACTCTGAAATGATTTATGTATCCACGATACACAAGGCCAAGGGTAAGGAGTTTAATAATATCTTTTTGCAGCTAAAAAACTTTGCACCTAATAGTTTCCGAGGTTATTGCTGGTGAGGTGAAAGTCCTGAGTTAGGAAACTCAGGACAGCTTGGAGAAATAAGACTTCAACAAGTGTTTTTTGATTTTAAGTATTGTGACAACGAACACGGCAGTGGAGAAGGATAATGTTCATATCAGACAATCAATGTACTTTTTTAAACGATGGGTAGCAGGACGGTTGTTGTTTTTTTGCATCAACCAAAGCCTGGAACGTTGTTTGTAAAAAGCGGAAGACGGTAACCAGGAAGGTGCAAATTGGTCATATATTTTATGTTGAAATATTTATATTTACTATCATTAAAATAAACCAACTACTTTAAGATGAGCATTCCTAAACAACTGATTCTTTGTTTTACCAGCCTTTTAATAAGCATTACTTCTTTTAAATTGTCAGCCCAGAACATGCCGGGCAGTATCAGTGCAACAGCAAAATATATTGATGCGGATGTAATGGAAGATTTTTCATGTGGTGTTGCAATAATCAAAAAAGGGCAGTCTTATGCTTTGATCGATTCCTCGGGAAATACAGTTATCCCATGGAATCAATGGATATTAACGGAAAAAGCAGTTAGTCATTTTATTGTGGCAGAAAACCCTGCTACCCATGAGTACGCTTTGCTAAACACCAAAGGGAAAGTTTTAATACCCCGTATAAGTGATAAGTATCTTAAAGTTGACCTGGATAGATACACATTAATTCAACAGGCTAACAAATATTTCTTTATAAATGCTGAAGGAAAACGTTTTGATTTTATACTGCCAAAATATCAATACATAGTAGATGTTGGAACATTTAGTGAAGGATTAGCATCACAAAGACTTCAAAATTTTAAATACCAGTATGTAGATAGAACGGGTAAAGTGGTGATACCAGGGCCGTTTGATTTTGCAAATCCATTTAATGAAGGTGTTGCATTGGTTGGCAAAAAAAATGAGTTTCAGGAAATGATGTATGGATTTATTGATAAAAAAGGCAGTTTTATCATTCCTTACAAATACTCAATACAGCCCGGAAATTTTTGTTCTGGTCTGGCGTTTGTAACAGCAAAAGACACATCAGAATTCTTATTTGGCTATATTAATAAAAAGGGTGAATTAATGTATAAACTGAAGTACTATGAAGATGAATATAAAGTTAAGAACTTAATCCGGCCTGAGACATACAGCGATGGCGATATGAATAAATTTCATTTTTCCAGGTGGAAAACATGGAACAACGGGGAAGAATATTTCATAGATACACTTGGAAATATATACACACACAAAGCATTTAATAAAAAATTCGGTTTGCCGGAAGGAGCGAATGTTACACTCCTGACAAGTACTAAAGAAATAGTAAACTGGTATAACGATGGATGTTACGGACTTGTAAATCTTGTATCAAAGGAGGTAATACCTAACATTTTTCAGTTTTCAAATTTTTTGGTTTTCGACAATGAATCAAACAGAATTCTTACATCTCTATGTACAAAAGCCGGGGAGAAAAAAATTACCGGCTATATAAATACCAAAGGAGTTTTTGTTATTGTTAAAAAAGAGGGTAGCCAGTTTTAATTAACAGGATACCTAAAGATTATAAGTGGTATTTCATAGACAAATGTGGCACCGCCAGTGTTCGTGCCATAGAAAACAAAACAACGTTTTTTGTGCCACGAACCTGGGCGGAGAGAGACAACCGGAGAATAATAAATTTACTTGAAAATATATATTGCATGAAGAAACTTTTATTCATTGGAGTGTTCTGTTGTAAAATCTCACTTGGACAAACTACTTACACATTTAATGGAAATGGAAATTGGAGTGATTCTGCAAATTGGTTAAACAAAAATATTCCTCCAGATATATTAATGGATAGTCAAGAAATAATAATTGACCCGATTGGGGGGTCTTGTATCTTGGATATTCCTCAATATATTTCTGCCAATGTAAAACTTACGATCGCTACTGGTAAAAGTTTAATTCTATTAGATAAGTTTGAGCAAGTGAACAGAAGCGATAGTTTTAAGATGCCAATCGACGATATAATGTTTTTAGATAGCATATCTGCAAATCCTTCGGCAATTCCAGTTTTTAAACCCATTCAGAAAACGCTGAGTGTGGAGAGCAAAAAAGATGACATTATAAGTACTATGATTCAATACGCTCAGGAGTTGAGTGGAAAAAAAGCAAATGGCAAAGCACCTGAACTACATGCTGACGAAGGTATCAATAAGCCTGCGCACTATGGATTGGCTTATCGTTATGGCGGTGAGGCAGACAATAAAAACATATCCGAACGTCTGAGACCTACAAACGGTGATGCAACGCATAAATTAGATTATGTTTTCGGAACTGACTGCGAAGGTTTTTTAGTGAATTTGATTCGTAAAGCCAATATAGCAGTAAGTGCAGTGGGTGCTACAGATTTTGCATGGAAGTTGAACCTACAACTTCAGCAAACTTCAAACACAAACTATAATGACATTAGACTAGATAGCTTAGGTCATTTGGCATCTTCAAATTTAAAAAACGGTGACATTATACAATGGAAAAGAGATGGACTTCATCATATTGGCATTATTTATATTGACGTCAACCAACATATCTGGGTCTATAACTCTAATGGAAATCCTTATCCTGAAACACCTCCTTTTTCAAGTAAATGTACTTCCAAAGAATGCGAACAAACAAAGAATAGGGGGAATACAAGAGGTGTGCATGCTGTAGACTTTTCCGACCCATTTTGGTTGAACAAATCAAATTGGCAAAATACTTATGATATCTTTCGTTTCGAAAATGTGGGTTTAACGACTGTCAGTCCTACATCAAATGTAGACGGTACGAGCCTGTCAGGAGGTAATACTACATATTCAGGTGCAAATAAGATAATTAGCAAAGGTGTGTGTTGGAGTGAGAAGCAAAAGCCTTCAATTAAGAACAATTCTAATAAAACAAATGATGGCAACGGAATTGGGAATTTTACCAGCAATATTCCCAACCTGGTCACTGGTAAAACATATTTCATTCGTGCTTATGTAACAGTTAAGAACTCGGAACAAGACAATGATCAAGGCGTAACATATTATGGGAATGAAATCAGCTTTACTCCAAACAAAACTGAAGAATCTACTTTTACTGATCCCCGTGATGGCCAAGTATATACTTACAAACAAATAGGAAGTCAAATATGGATGACCCAAAATCTTAATTATGCAGCACCTGGCAGCTGGTGCCATAGCAACGTATCGACGAACTGTGAGGTTTATGGCCGGTTGTATGATTGGAATACGGCGTTAACCGTAGCACCTCCGGGGTGGCACCTGCCATCCGATGCGGAATGGACAACACTCACAAATTATCTTGGCGGTTCTGCCGTTGCCGGAGGCAAAATGAAAGAAGCCGGAACCGAACACTGGATAGGAAATACAGGCGGCGATAACAGCAGTGGATTTACCGGGCTTCCGGGGGGTAGTATGGTTAACGGTAGGGTTAATGATCCGATAAAGTATTATGGAGATTTTTGGACTTCTACACCAAGCGCTGATGACTATGCCTGGATACGTTATCTATACTATAACTCTGCACAAATAGAAGCAAACCCAAACGCACAAAAAACGGCTGCTGTTTCTGTGCGCTGTGTTAAAGATTAGAGACTGTAGGTTCAGCTAGCGTAATGCTACTCTTAAACTACAGGCGGTTTGAGTTATAGTAGGCAGAATGATTTTTGAAGTTGTTTAATGCATTGGGCTGTGATGAACGAAGACTCAAGAAAAGCCTGACTGAGATAAAGGTCTTTCTTAAAAAATCTGTTCTACCAGCCTTTTATCAACATCAAATGACCATTGAACTTGCCAAGCTCTACCGTCTATTTGATCGAGCAGAATGAAGTTATATGTATTAGTTGTTGGATACAAAAAGAATCTGCCATTCTTTTCTTCATCTTTATTTATCCGGGGTACGGCCGAAAGAGTTGATTGAAACTGGTACTTGCTTTCTAAACCCCACTGAACCTGCCACATTTGTCCAGTTCTTGTATTCAGTTTGATAAAGTTATACATGTTTTTTGTTGCAAAGAGCCTATACACAACACCAGTATCCGTAGAAATATTTTGGACAGGTGCTTCAGATGCACTTTGACCAAAAGTTATAAGTGATAACAAGCAAAAACTTATGGGTAATAGTATCCTTTTCATATTGCTAGTTTGATTTTGTAGATTCCCTTACAATGCTTTGAAAAAGTTCCGTAGTTGTATGGAATGGTTTGCTTTACGGGCATAGTTAAAGATAACGAATTGGAGTTATTACTCAGGCAGCTTTTAGTGATAGCCACAACGTCCTTGACCAACGCTCAAGGCTATGCAAGAGACGTTGCTCGGAAGCTTTTCATTTTTTTAGTGTGGCATGTTATTGAGGGGAGACGTTGGCGGAAAGAAGGTTAGATAATTTTTTAGAATTATTCTCTTTTAAAAACGGAATACTAAAAAGAGAAAGGGCTTCAATAATATTTGATTTGCCAACATTTGGGCGGCCAATAAAAAGATTTATCCTTTTGCAATCGGTAATTTCACAATCTCTGAGGGATTTGAAATTTCGAATGTCAATATGGTTGATAAAATTTTCCATTGTTACTTATTAAGCATGGTTATGGTGCTAAAAATAGTTGTTTTTCTTTTTGCTTACTGGTTTGCTGTAAAATTAAAACTTCTTAGCCTGGTCTCCTAAGCGTTCCAGGCCCGACAATTTCGGTATATAGCTTTAGGCCGACTTGTTGAAGCTTTAAACCCTTCACTGAAATACAAGAGCGACTAGAATACTTTTTTAACCGAATCAAAGCTGGAAGATTTTATTCCTCATTCCGAGCAACGTCTCTTGCCAAGCCTTTGCGTTGAGCCAAGGACGTTGTGGTTAGTTACGTACGCTTACTATTTCTTAGGTCGATATCCAGCATTTCCATAAAGTTAGTAACGGGATATATACCCT
>CAZDHQ010000367.1:0-5277 GCA_964505135.1 uncultured Ferruginibacter sp. | reverse complement strand
AATTGGCGCACCAGGTTTTCTTTTTTTTTTTTTTTACGGAGGGTTCAGATTCCAATATGTTTGCTCATTTTAAATTAACCCGTAACAAAAAGAAATGGGATGACATTGATAATACTAAAGTGCCCGAGTGGTTTAGAAAATACTACGCTGCAAAAATTAAGAAAAATAAGTAGCCCCGGATTTATTTTACCAATACATTAATCAGCTTTGCTACCTACCATATCGCTGACAATGACGTACACACCCAGTTGTGCGTAGTTTGTAACGAGCTGTCCTTTGCTCGGTGCTCATTGAGTGACGTTGCTTGCAATTTTGTGTTGTGAAGACCTGGCAAGGAATAAATCATATAGATTTCTTTACTAACTTGTTTATTCATTACTAATTTCGATATATCATTACAATTATTTATATGAAATCATTCTGCCTGCTTTTATCTAACATTATCTTAGTAACTACCATTTGCCACGCTCAAAATGTAGGTGTTGGCACAATAACCCCTTCTTACAAATTGCATGTTGATAATGGATCGCTTGACACCACTTACATGGGCATTACCACCCGTACCACGGGCACTAATCTGGGAGATGGTTTGCTATTAGGTGTTGCCGGCAAATCTGCTATCATTGCCAATCTTGAGAACGGTAACCTTCGCCTTGGAACCAATAACCTGTCAAGAATTATTATTGATTCAACAGGCAATGTGGGTCTTGGCACTTTTACACCAGTAACTAAGCTTGATGTAAATGGCGGCCTACGGGTTGCAGGTTTTAACAGCATTGAGCTTGGTGGCGGTGTGGCCGGAAAGGAGATAAACGCAGGGAAAATAGGCTATCGAACTTTTACAACTGATGCACTGGATATAGTGGGCGCCGGTGCCAGCACCACAGACAGGAAAGTAAAACTGTATGCTGAGGGCGGCACTACGCTGACGGGGCCTTTAAATATTGCCGGCGCCATGCAGGTATATGGCAACAGTGGTACCGCAGGCCAGGTACTTACCTCCACCGGCACAGGCGCACCTGAATGGACAACGGGAGCCTACGGCAACAGCACAAGATTTGGCTTGTACTTCTCCGGCGCTTCTGCAAGCGGCTCATTAACGCCGCAAATTACCCTGTATAACACCAATACTGATGACGTTACTGTTGGCAGTTCATATTTTACCATCAACCATAGTGGCCTTTATCATTTTAATGGTTCTATCAATGGCATTATACAAACATCCACTGCATTTGGTGTGACACCGCAGTTTAGCATGAACATGACGTTTACTCCTCCCAGTGTAGGCGGCACTGCTTTTTACCTTACGGAGGGCAAGGAAATGAAATACAACCCCGGGCAATCTTCCCGATTATATTCAGACTATGAAATTTTTAACCAGGATTTTTATATTATAGCACCCTGCACGATCAGCATCAGGAATTTATTTTATTACACGGGCTCACCCACTGCCACTTTTTTGAGTTACATGAATTTGTTTGGATACCGGATCAGTGATTAGCATCCAGCATAAGTTTCATTTTTTTTGCCGTTGCCTGGTATTTTCACCAACAACTCAATCTGGCGCACGTCTCCTGACCGTGCCCAACGTCGCTAATGCCTGCTCTCTATTACTATAACACAATCAAATCAAGCTAACTCTTTTATATAGCCGGGAAAAGAAAGCAGTGGGATGGTTTAGCAACGGGTGGCAACAGGTGGGGAGACCTATTGTAGTAAGGGTCAACCCTTATTAAATGTCGGGCCGGGGTTAAGGCTTATCCATCGTATCGATGAAATTCGGTTACAGTTATAAAATACCCATCAGGATCCCGAAGAGAAAATTCTCTTTTTAATGAATTTGCATTTAGATGAATAGCTTCTTCAATGACAGCGCCAGCCTGTATTGCTTTTTGATAAATCATATCCATAGCTGCTGTTCTAAAATAAAGCAGTAAGCCATTGCCTGGTTTAATAGAGGGATCCATCATTGTTGGATGATGGTGTTCGCCCCATTGATGAAGACAAAGCATAACTTCATTGTCTTCAGTTACCAGCACTGCAAAGTGATCTCCGCCATGATTTATTTTAAGATTAAACAACGCTTGGTACCATGTTGCACTGGCATGTATATCTTTTACAGCTATTATAGGATCAAGCCTGGTCATGCCGATGCTTTGCTAATAATATGCCAATAGCTTTTAATTAAAAATGTTGATTCTGTTGCTGCTATGTCTTTAAAAGCAAAGCGACGACATGTATTAACAAATATTCACCTTTTTAGGGGAGATGAAAGTTTCACCACAAATATATTTTTAGCAAAATATTTACCGTGAAACCACTTGCCATCTTTTCGTTTTTTCAACTGTGTTTTTTTTATTGCATGTGCCAGGCTGAGCACTTCGGCATTTTTACTTTTAATGTTCCCCCGGGTTTTACCAAATCAGAGCAGGGCAGCAAATGTTCTTTTGTGTCAATTAACGAGCAGAAAAACACTTACTGCATCATGATTCTTGGCCCTGCTGAAAAGAGCATGGGCAGCCTTGACAAAGACTTCGATCACCAGTGGAATACTACTGTAAAGGAAGTATTAAAACCGGATGCAAATCCGCAGAAAATAGATGGAGGCAGCTCCGGTAACTGGAAACTAATGACGGGAGCATCATCTTTTAAAAAGGATGGAAGCGTAGGAGCGGTTGTGCTGTGTACTTACTCCAATTCAATCAACAGTGCCAGCATAATCTATCTTTTTAACGATACCGGCTTTCAACACACAATAGACCAGTTTGCTTCCGGGGTTGACATAAAAGAGCTTGATCAAGCCAGTGCGCCTGCAGCTAACCATGTGGAACAAACCAATAGCCTGGTGGGTGAGTGGTTTAGCAACAGTGATGTATTAGGCAACTATGTTACAGCAAGCGGGCAATATGCAGGTGATGCTTCGGTGGCTGCAAATGAAAAATATCTATTTACCCCAGGCGGCCGCTACGAATACTTTTATGCAAGCACACGTACCAGTCAAACAAATACTTATTTATACAAAGGCAGGTATGTTATTAATGGGAACACGGTAACATTTACGCCGGATTTTTATGAGCATAAATTAAATAACCGGCCACAGCCAAACACTAATCCTAATAACCTTAAAGTAACAGTACAGCATTTTAAGTTTATTAAAGATGATAGTAAAAATGTTTGGGCACTGCGGTTTACCAGTGATGATAACCTGGAAAGCGACCTGCTATATAAAAAACCTTAGCAGCACAGGTACCAGCAATTGCCAGTAAACATCAAACCAAGTAAAATGAAATGCTTAACAGTTACGTTGTATTTATACCTTGTTTTAATGAATGCAACGGCACAGGATTGCAGCAGTGAAAATGTACAGGCCTTACCCGGAAAATGGAAACCTGCCATGAAAGGATCTACCGATCATACCGCAGCGGATATGGTTAAAGAAAGAGCACTACTGTCTGGTATTATCCAAACCCTTCAAAACAATTTTACATGGAAGCTGCAGGGTGGTGATATTACTTTTAACGATCACGTGTTTAGCAATTCGTTTAGCAATAACCCCATGCCTTTCTGGAAACAAACCAATGCTTCAGAAGCATATATTTTTTTCCAGCATTATTTCTGCAGCAGCGGTAAAGTGTATAGAGAGGATTACTTTACACAATTAGGTGTACTCGTAAACCAATACCCTTTCAAGTTTAGCGAATCATTTTTTATTCCTAAAGTAGATGCCAATGGTAACCGTGAAGAAGACCCCGAAACCAATAGCTACCTGCTGTCTTCTACATTGCCCAACTTCAAAGACGGCTACTGGGAATTTTATCAAACACTTATTAATGGGAATAAGCGCTACACCAACAGTTTAAATAATATTGGTACAGTATCCGTTATCTACCGCATTATAAGTAAACCCGGCGCTGTGCCTTACCTGGTAATGACAAAGAAAGAGTATTACGAAGGCTGGATAGCCAAGTATCATAACACTATAGCAGGCTACGATAAACAAATTGCTTTATTCAGGAATTCAACAGACCCCAATCTTGAAGCAGAAGATCGAAGGAAAAATATTGAGCTGGATGAATCGCTCAAAAAATCGGTAGTAGATAAACTCAATGCATTGGCCGCTTTATTAAAATCTAAAACAACGGATGAACTTTTAAAGCCGGCTATATCAGGAGAAGAAGAAGGCGTTTTTTATGCAACCATACAAGATCCTTACACACAGTATTACGTATTAAAGCCTAACTATGTTTACTACGATAGCAAGGCACCAAAATGGAAACCACAACTATTCACCATTGTTTTCCGCACCGGGGATATGTACAACGGCCAGGCACGCAATACTGCCAGCGAACCTGATAAAAATTTTGTGATGGAGTTAAAAAGAATGGGAGCAATAGATTTGCTTACGCAATACCTGCAGCCCATGCTTAAATAAGCTAAATTGGCTGTGTATTGCTCCAATCGCTCAATCTGGCGCAAGTCTCCTGACCGTGCCAAACGTCGCTACTGCCTGTGCCCTGTTACTATAGCACATCAAATCAAGCTAACTCTTTTATATATCCTGGAAAAGAAAGCAGTGGGATGGTTTAGCAATAGGTGGCAACAGGTAGGGAGCGCTGCGCCAAAGAGGATTTTACAGGAACGTCTTCCACTACATGCCGCCACACTATAAACTAAAGACTTTCCACGATCAGCTCAGGATCTTGTGAATGTAGAGCGCCGTCGCCACTCCTAACTGCCAACGGCGTAAAAAGGTATGCCGTGTGCCCGGGCGGGCAACCATGATTAAATACTGTCTTTACCCTTATAGACATATCTTTGGGTCTGGCTGTAAAGTTTCCGCTTCTGAAAAGACAATATGAAAGAACGGTTCTATAAACGCTGCAGCCAGGAGTAAATCATTCACTAAACTTAAATTGATTTTATGTCAAAAAAAACAGCTGAACCAAGGAAGAATAAGCCTACTAAAAAGAAAAGCTCAGCACAGCGGAAAGCAAATCCAAAGAAAAAAGCACGTTAAGTGTAAAACGAAGAGCGCCCGGTGCATGCGCCGGGCAACTTTTCCCATCCCCACATCCCCATCTGTTGCAAGTCTACTTTTCTTGGCGCAAGCCTCCTGACCGTACCTAACATCGCTACTTCCTGCAGTCTATTACTCCAACACAATCACATCAAGCTAACCTTTTTATATAGCTGGAAAAGAAAGTAGTGGGATTGTTTAGCGACGAGTGGCAGCAGTCTACTTTTCTTGGCGCAAGCCTCCTGACCGTACCTAACATC
>CAZDHQ010000366.1:0-5279 GCA_964505135.1 uncultured Ferruginibacter sp. | reverse complement strand
TAAAAGATATGCCGATTTATGTAAAACTGCTTACCGGCTCATCCAAGGGAAAAGAAAGAAAAGAAATATTGCAGGGCTGTGAAGATGGCAGCATACATATATTGATCGGAACGCATGCAGTGATTGAAGAAAAAGTAGTGTTTAAGAATTTGGGCTTTGCAGTGGTGGATGAGCAGCACAAATTTGGTGTGGCGCAGAGGGCAGCTTTGTGGAAAAAAAATAGTTTGCCGCCGCATATACTGGTAATGACGGCAACGCCTATCCCACGTACACTGGCGCTTACTGCCTACGGTGATTTGGATTACAGTGTTATTGATGAGTTACCACCCGGACGGCAACCAATCAACACCATTCATCGTTTTGAAAATAAGCGGCCTCAGGTGATGGACTTTTTGAGAGAAGAGATTGCAAAAGGCAGGCAGGCTTACATTGTTTATCCGCTTATTGAAGAATCATCAAAAGTGGACTATGAAAATTTGATGAAGGGTTATGAAGAAGTGAAATCATTTTTTCCGGAGCCTAAATACTGGATCAGTATGGTGCATGGCCGGCAAACACCGGAGCAAAAGGAAACCAACATGCAGCGCTTTGTAAAACATGATACGCAGATAATGGTAAGCACCACGGTGATTGAAGTAGGCGTGAATGTGCCGAATGCTTCTCTGATGGTAATTGAAAGTGCAGAAAAATTTGGTCTTTCTCAATTGCACCAGTTACGTGGCAGGGTAGGTCGTGGAAGCGAAAAGAGTTTTTGCATTTTATTAACAGGGCCTAAAGTAAGCAAAGATGCAAGAGAGCGCCTCAATATAATGTGCGCCACCAATGACGGTTTTAGGATTGCAGAGAAAGATTTGGAGATACGTGGTCCGGGTGAAATTGAGGGAACAAAACAGAGCGGTGTGTTAAACTTTAAGTTAGCAAATATTGTTAATGACAAAGCGATGCTTGATGCAGCCAGAACAGCAGTAAATGAAATACTGGAAACTGACCCGGACTTAACATCGGCTGATAATCTACCAATGAAAACTTATCTTAACATGCAGCAGGGCAAAACTCCCTGGAGCAAAATATCGTAGTTTACCCAGCATGACAAAGCATTTTATCGTATATGAATGAAGCCAAACATCAACAATTGTTAAAATAATACAGTCCTTTTGCTTGTAATTTTTATTAACTAAATTGTATAAAATTTTAAAGGTTGAAAGCTTACTTCAAAATATCCCACCTTATTTCAATCGTCCTTTTGGTATGTTGTGCGCATGCATCATTTGCACAGATGCAGTTTATCGAAAACAAAGGTCAGT
Source organism: uncultured Ferruginibacter sp. (assembly GCA_964505135.1). GTDB lineage: Bacteria > Bacteroidota > Bacteroidia > Chitinophagales > Chitinophagaceae > Ferruginibacter. The sequence continues at coordinate 3,975 of CAZDHQ010000366.1, read as the reverse complement.
GGGAAAAGCAGGTACAGTATAAAAGCGAAATTCCCAATGGTGCATTTTTCCTGGAGCGTACCGGATTTACTGTTGTAATGCATAAGGAAGAAGACATGAGAGCACTGGAAGATAGGATGCATGGTGGCAGTGATGTTGCTTCAGGCAGTACCACAGGTACAGCTACTTCAGGAAGCAGCAGTACACAGGTAAAAGCAAAAGCTGTTATCAGCCCCAGCCCTTCGGGAGGTGTTACTTTACATTCACATGCGTACAGGGTAGTTTTTTCAAATGCCTCGCCTAATGTGCAGGCAATACCGGATAAATTGATTCCGACTTACAATAATTATTTTATCGGAAATGATCCTGCAAAGTGGCAATCAGGCTGTAAAATTTACCAGGCCATTACCTACAAAAATATTTATCCCAATATTGATGTAAGATATTATACAGACCAGGGTACTTTAAAGTATGATATCATTGTAAACCCCGGCGGAAGAGTAGAAGATATTGCTATGCGATATGAAGGTGCAGATAAACTGAGCATCCGCAACAAAGAATTAATTATCGGAACATCTGTAGGGGAGGTAAAAGAACTGTATCCATATACTTACCAGGTAAAAGATAAAGGGAGGGAAACACTTGATTGTAAATACCAACTCAGTGGAAATACAGTTAAGTTCAAAGTAAAAGATTATGATCCATCTGCTACCGTCGTAATTGATCCTACTGTAATCTTTTGTTCATTTACCGGAAGCACAAAAGATAACTGGGGCTACACGGCAACACCGGGCCCCGATGGAAGTTTTTTTGCCGGAGGGATTGTTTTCGGTGAAGGGTTTCCGGTATCTCCTGGTGCTTTTGAAAGCACTTACCAGGGGGGCGCACAGGAAGATGACAATGGCCCTTATGATATCGCTATCATCAAACTTTCAGCCAATGGCAGCAAGCGCTTATATGCTACTTATCTTGGAGGTAGTAGTAACGAGCAGCCTCATAGTATGATTTGCGATGCTCAGGGAAATCTTATCGTAGCAGGAAGAACCAGTTCAACCAATTATCCTACAAGGACCACCAATGTTGGCTCAACTGGTATGTACGATATAGTGGTAACAAAGTTTAATGCAGATGGTACTAATATACTTGGATCAATAAAAGTGGGGGGATCAAAAGATGATGGTATCAACATCAAGCCTAAATATGTTTCTCTCCCTGGTAATAAACAGGGCGCTTATGATACACGCCGCAACTATGGTGATGATGCAAGGGGAGAAGTGATATTGGATGCTGCAAATAATATTTACGTAGCGTCCTGCACGCAATCAAATGATTTTCCGGTAAGAAATAGCACTATACAGACCACTTTTGGCGGAGGCGGACAGGATATACAGCAAGATGGTGTGATTATGAAAATAACACCCGATTTATCTGCTGTAATGTTTAGTACATATTTTGGAGGAAGCGGAAATGATGCCTGCTTTGTGTTAGCAATTAATCCGCTCACGGGTAACCTTTACGTAGGCGGTGGAACTACCAGCAGTAACCTGCCCGGAGATCAATCAGGCGTGATAAGCAGCAACTATTATGGAGGTGAGGTAGATGGTTTTGTTACCAGCCTTCGCCCTGATGGTTCAGCATTATTGAAGACTACTTATATTGGCACAAATGGTTCAGATGTAGTATACGGTGTACAGTTTGACAAATTTGGGTTCCCTTATATCATGGGAACTACCACTGGTACATGGACAGCCATCAACGCTTCGTTTAGCAATGCCGGAGGAAAACAATTTATTGGCAAGCTTCAACCGAACCTGTCAAGTTATGTGTATTCAACTATGTTTGGTACACCTACGGCTGCTCCTAACATTTCACCAATAGCATTTCTTGTAGACCGTTGCCAAAACGTGTATGTATCAGGCTGGGGCGGTAAGTTTAACAATGACAGGGGATATCCCTGCGCTGGAACATCCGGTATGGATTTCTTAATTACCTCTAATGCTGTACAATCCCGGGGCGATGGAAATGATTTTTTCTTTTTTGTATTAGAGAGAGATGCACAAAGCCAACTTTTTGGATCTTATTATGGACAATATGGTGGCTTTGCAGATCACGTAGATGGAGGTACCAGCCGTTTTGATGCCAATGGTATCATTTACCAGGCTATGTGTGCAAACTGTAATAATCAGCCTGGTGAGTTCTTCCCTACCACACCTGGCGTTTGGGCTCCAAGCAATCCTTCAAAAAATTGCAACGAAGCCATGCTGAAAATTGAAATGAATTTTGCAGGTGTGGGTGCCAGCGTAAAGGCAACAATCAATGGTGTATTTGATACCATTGGCTGTGTACCGCTTACCGTTAGATTTATTGATACTTTGGCAAAAGGTAAGAAATACATTTGGAGCTATGGTGATGGCACTAAATCAGATACCACTTTTGCGCCAAACAACTTTAGCAGTCACACTTATAACAGTGTAGGGGTATTCAGATTAATGCTGGTGTCAATAGATTCACTTACCTGTAATATTTCAGATACTGCTTACATTAATGTAAGAGTAGGCAACAATGAAGTAAAACCTAATTTTAATGCGGTAAAAATTGGAGGTTGCCAGAGCAATACTTTCCAGTTTAATAATACCAGCACTGCCGTTATTCCGGTGTATACTCCTAATTCGTTTTTATGGGATTTTGGTGATGGTACCACACCGCAGCGGGCCGGTATCAATGCAGTAACACATACTTACGCATCACCGGGAATATACAATGTAAAACTCACAGTAGACGATTCTGTGTTCTGTAATGCCCCAGATACCATTACCAAACAGGTAAGGCTTGCCGTAAATGTGAAGGCACAGTTTGAAACGCCTGATCGTGGTTGTCAACCTTATACAGCGCATTTTAAAAACACATCGCTGGGCGGAACAGATTTTCAGTGGGATTTTGGTGACGGCACCACGTCTACAGATATAGATCCAACCCATACTTATCCAAATACAGGTACATACACAGTAAAGCTTACAGCAATTGATACTACCACCTGTAACAAAACTGATGTAGCTACCTTCCCAATAACAGTATATCCCGTTCCAACTGCTGAATATGATTTTGGGCCTAAGCCTGGCGATATCAACAAGCCCATCAACTTTACCAATCAAAGTGTGGGTGCCAATAGTTATGTGTGGGATTTTGGGGATGGCGAAACCTCCATTGCTGCTAACCCCTCTCATATCTTTAATGAAACCGCCACTTTTAATGTTTGTCTTATTGCTACCAATGCAGCAGGTTGCAGCGATACCATTTGCAAACCGGTGCAGGCAAGGGTAAACCCATTGCTGGATGTGCCCAATGCTTTTACTCCAACACAGCCTGGCGTTAACAGTGTAATTGCTGTTCGTGGCTATGGAGTTAAAAAAATGAGCTGGAAAATTTATAACCGCTGGGGTCAGTTGGTGTTTGAGTCAGCTTCATTAAAATCATCATGGGATGGAACTTTTAAAGGAACGCTGCAGCCGCAGGATGTGTACACCTACACATTAGATGCAGAATTTACGGATGGAAAAAAATTAAGAAAAACGGGCGACATAACGCTGTTGAGATAGCAGCTAATAACTAACTATCACCCGTACACGATTGATAACGCTTTAATTTAATCTTGCTTCAGCATGTGGTGCACAAAAAAAATAATAATTGGTTGCCTGCTCAGTTTTTCAATGCTGAAAGCTGCAGCACAGGATCTGCATTTTTCGCAGTTTTTTAATTCGCCTCTTACTACCAACCCCGCCAACACTGGTTTTATACCCGATGTGGATTACAGGATAGGTGCCCATTTCCGAAATCAATGGTCTTCTATATTAGCCGCTCCATACAAAACACTAAGCGCTTTTGGTGATGCCCAGCTTTTTAGAGACAGGTTGGACAATGGCTGGTTGGGCGTTGGCGGAGTGATACTGAGCGACCAGGCGGGTAGTGGCACTCTACGCTCCAATAAAGTATATGGAT
>CAZDHQ010000365.1:0-5281 GCA_964505135.1 uncultured Ferruginibacter sp. | reverse complement strand
ATCCACCTGTTTTATCAATATATAATTCAGCAAAAAATAAAATGCCATACAGCCGCCTGCAAACACAAGGATAGATGCGGTGATATTTACCTGGCTGTATTTGCTAAATAATTTCATGTTATTGAAAATTTATACCCCATGCCATATATACTCTGTATGTAATTTGCACTACCGGCTTTCTCCAGTTTTTTGCGAAGATTTTTAACATGCGTATACAGGAAATCATGGTTATCTGCCATGTCCATATCATCGCCCCAAAGGTGCTCCGCAATGGCATTTTTTGACAGCACCCGGTTTTTATTAACCATAAAATACACAAGCAACTGGTATTCTTTTCTTGTTAGTATTAATGGTACTCCATGTATCGTCACTATTTTACCCTGTACATCTACTACTATCTCTTCAAAAACAATATTGCTGTGACCATTAAGATTTCTTCTGCGTACAATGGCTGCAATTCTAACACCCAGTTCCGGCAGGTGAAAAGGCTTGGTGAGATAATCATCAGCGCCGGACTCAATGCCTTTTATTTTATCTTCCAGTTCATTGCGTGCCGAGATAATGATAACACCATCCTCTTTACCGTCTGCTTTTAAATGCTCCAGTAAGCGAAGTCCATTGCCATCGGGCAGCATGATATCAAGCACTATGCAATCATATTCATAGCAATCAATTTTCTCCAAAGCAGCAGCGTAGGTAGCCACCGATTCACACAGGTACTGCCTGTTAGAAAGGTATTCCACAATCTTTTTATTTAAAGAAGGCTCGTCTTCTACTACCAATATCTTCACGAAAAATATTTTATTGAAGTACCTAAAATTATTGCCAAAATAAACAAAAGAAATAAGGAAAAGCAGTTCAGATTTTCTCCAGCATTGGCGATGATATTTACCGGTTCCCGGCAAGGTGCTTAGCCAACTATACTTTGCCCAACGTTTTTTGTTTTATGGTGTGGCTTACGATTGAGGGAAGATGGTGGCGGTAAGAAAAGACATTGGCCAAAAAAATATAGGTTTGCTAACAAATGATATGAGATACCTGCTGCCATTACTACTGCTCATTGTTTCCTGCAATAACCGCAAAGCTGCTAACGCACCCCATGCAGACCAACATGATTACGCCATGCTAACCAAAGAAAATGCGGAAGAGAGATTAAATGCGCTGAGAAGTTCCATCAAAGATTCCAGCCAGGCGATTATGATTGATGCAGGCCTAGCCATCCAGCTTGCTGAGTTTACACTGCACCGGAATGGATCAACACCAGCACCGTTAACAGCCGATTCATTGGCGGTAAATGAAACCGGCAAAGATCTTTACCGGTGTATGCAGCGGGCCTATGAACTTTCGCTGGCACATGCTACAAGGCCCGCTGATATTGACTATTACAAAGAACAACTGCTGATCCCTGAAAAAGAATGGTTGATCTCAAAATTCAGCGGCAAGAAAACTGTTGATGGATTAATTGCTTTACACAGGCTGCAAAAAGACATGCTAATAGTAAGCATGGTGGTAAATAATCTTGACAGTGATGAAGGCAGGCGGCAAGCGGATGAACAATATCATCAAATAGAAGCAATGATGAAAAAAAGCGATCATGCTGAATGATAAACTTTACAGAAATTCGTGTTTCGGGGTCTCAGTTTAAAAAAAAACAAAGACAAAGCTCATGAAAATCTTTTGCTTGTTACTTGGCATCGTCTACTCATTGAATATGTTTTCACAAGACTCGTCCTCGAACCTTAAAAAATTCAATGAGATAAAAACCGTACAATACGAGGTAAAAGAGATGGCTGAAGGACCTATTTACGAGGATACTGCTGTTAATTATTTCCTGAAACAAGGAGCCAGCGTGTTGCCATTTTTAATTGAGAAAATCGCTGATACTACATTTAGCAAGGTAGAACGAAAAGCTGTTAATAGCTTTTACAGGAAAGGAGATCTTGCCATCATTCTCCTGAGTAATATAGAACCTATTCCATTTGCATACCTTACCCATATGCAATGGTGTATTTGTTGTGAACATGCATTTATACCAGAAGGCTTTTTTTCCTATTTGGATAGAAACAGGTTGGCCTTTCAATTGGCATACAAAATTTATTGCATCGAACAGGAGCGAAAACGAAACTCTAAACAAAGAAAAGCAACCAAACTGGTAACAAAGTAACAGTCGGCACCGGAAGCTGGCGCACATGCCAATCCATCTCCGATAGCACCCGGATCCGGCGCATTGCAGTCCTTCACCACCAGGAGGAAGCTTTTCATTGTATAGCATAGTCTATTGTTAAAGGAGTAGTTATTAGCAATAACCTCTTTTCTTACTGTTTCCTTCGGTACAGGTGCGTTATATATGCGTTAGCTAACGCATATATAACGCATGGATCACGAATAAAGCCATAACCAGGCATGGTAAAGCTAAAGCGGAGTTCATGTAATATAGTCGGCAGGCTAAAAATGTAAATAGCTTACACTTCAGGCAATTTTTAGTGATGGCAGCAACGTCTTGGTCAACACTCAGGGTCATGCAAGAAATGTTGCCTGCAGGTTTTTACACAAGAGAATACGCTAGTGGAAATATAAACTATTTTGAATACAGCTTTTTCCAGGCTGCTTCATACTTATCACCTTTGATCCACATTGGCTGTTTGGAATTATCTGCAATGTATTTAGCTGCCAAAATATAAGCCTTCATATACTTAACCATATAGGCCAGGTCCATATCATCCACCTCATCACTTAGCTGGTGGTAGTGCTGCATAATTGATTCATCCAGTTTGCTAACACCCATCCCAAAAGATGGTGCAGGAATACCCTGTGCAGCAAAGCTCACATTATCACTGCGATCAAAAAGATTTAATTGCGGCGCAGGATCAGGCCCTGCCTGCATTCCATATGCAGCAGCGGCTCTCTTCATATAATCATCAGCAGAAGTTCTGCCAAGTCCAATTACATTCACATGGGTGGTATCATTATAACCTCCATTATCAATGTTCAGATTGTATACAATCTTGTTTAGATCAATAACAGGATGTGCTGCAAAATACTTGCTGCCCAGCAAGCCCATTTCCTCCCCTGTAAATGCTATAAACAAGATGGAGCGCCTGGCTGGGTGCTGTGCAAAGTATTTAGCGGCATTAATAACTGCGGTTACGCCCACAGCGTTATCCCTTGCACCGTTGTACACACTGTCCAGTTTACCATTTTCCATTTTAGGCACTGCAGCCACACCAATATGATCATAATGTGCGGAGAGCACAATGAATTGATTTTTTAAAACAGGATCTGTGCCTTCTACCCATCCCAATACATTTTTAGCAGCAACATTTATAAGATGATTACCTGAAACCTGCAATGAGGCACTGGAGACATTTTTTAACAGCGCAGGCAATTCTTTTGCCGCGTCATACACAAGAAATACCGGCAGCAGGCTATCACTTACATCCGGCGACCGCTGGCCACTGTAAGCATGCTCCAGCATTTCCCAATCTGCTGCTGGCTGCCAGTAACGTTCTATCATGGCAATAGCACCTTTTTCCTGTAACCGTTTTTGTTTGGCATCTCTACTACGGCGGGATGCAATCACCAGGGTAGAATCATTTTCTCCCATATTCACCACCACAATCTTTCCTTTTATATCAAGGTTGGTTATATCAGCTTCATTGCCAAAGCCTGCAAATACCACAGGGGCAGTTAGCTGAAGCGCCTGGCCCTTAACCTGCAGCAAATCTTTTTCAATGCTGTATGTTTTACTTCCAATGGAGAGTATGCCAGCAGTGGGTGCCGTAATAAACTGCAACTGGAATTGCTGAAAATGGCCTGTTGAACCGGGCACTTCTTTCAGCCCAAAACTTCGGAATTGCTCACTGATATACCGGGCAGCAATATTGATCTCTGGTCGTGTGGTGGATCTGCCCATCAGTTCATCAGAAGCAAGAAATAACAATGGCGCAAGTGCCTGACCGGGAGTATTTAATGCATCAATTTGTTTTACCAAATTAGGCTGGGCAAATAATGTTGGTGAGGCAATAGTGAAAAGAAAAGTAAAGAATTGTTTTCTCAAACGCATAGGTGGTAGTTTGGTTGTAAGATACGAATTGGAAAACTGTTGCAAAAAAAATGGCGGAATGCTGCAGGTTAGTTTTTTAGACTAAGATATTTTTCTCCTGTTCGATCCTTTACTTTGTTTCCAGCATTCTATTGATTGCATAGTTGGTATTTTGAAGACGTTAGCGAAAATAATCAAATGCCTCTTACGCCAGGATAAATATGCAAACTTTCAAAAGGCGTATATGTCATAGCTGGAAACATATTGTATGATTGACTCTGGCATATCAAAACGTTCTTCTTATTTATTAGTAAGGCAATATTTGTTATTAACCTTTGTGAGTGCAGTAGTTATTGCATGCTGTTATTCCTGTTCCAAAGAAGCTGCAGCAAATTCACCCCAGGTAACCGCCTTAATTGAGTCATTGAAAAAACAAAACCCCAGTTGTAACTGTGCGCCTTACCTCAGCCAATGCACATGGAGAAATAAAACCGTTTATATGTTAGGGTATAACGCACCAGACTGTTCGTGGAAACCTACCTTTTATGATTCAAACGGTCAGCAATTTGATTTGCCAACCGGGTATACCTACCAGGACTTTGACCAGGAGAGCAGTTTTGTAAAAAATGTTTGGACTTGTAAATAGGTCAAATCTCTTTGAGGTATCGATTGACGAATTAGTCACATGATGTGAGAAAGTGACGACACTTGCTGAAATAAGATCTGCCCTAAAGCGCTCCATTTTTTTAGTGTGGCTTGCAATTGAGAAAATACCTTTGTGGTGCTGGTTTGCACCCCACAGCAATATCATACAAAAACAACCAGGAGTTGATTATATGCAGGGGAAAGGGTTAATCAAGACACCTGGCCATGATGCTTGTTAAAAAACATAGCTAATCTATCTTAAATTACTAAACCGGCTTTGCGTCAATTAGAATAGTACACAATGCTCGAGGCTATGCAAGAGATACTGCTCAAAAGCTTTTCTTTTATAGTATGCCATGTCATTGAGGGGAAACGTTGATTAGGATAAAGAATGGTTAGCGTTACAATTCGGCGGCAGGAAAGCTGCGAAGTCGTCGGCTGAAGAAAATGGAAAATAAAAATATTTAATTTTGATCCCGATGAAAAACACAACTGCGTATACATTACTGGTTGCAGTATTTATCCTGATCATTTTATCCAACAAAGCCAGCGCCCAGGTAAATTACTGCAATTACTTTCGGCTAAATATTGAAG
>CAZDHQ010000364.1:0-5293 GCA_964505135.1 uncultured Ferruginibacter sp. | reverse complement strand
TGAAAAACAATATCCGGCTGTGCAGCAACCTTTGCAGCCCAGCAAATCAGTAAGAGCAGACTAAAAAGGAAAGACGGCTTCTTCATATGAGATGAAGCAAAATAATACAACCATTGCTGATCTGCAATTTTTATCCTTTAAGATGCAGCTTAGGCAATTAAAGTGTAGTAAAATTTCGTTGAAATGCAGCAGGTAAATACTGAACTGTATAAAACAGGCGTAAAAAAATATACTAATGACAACAGCTTACCAACGTACTACCTCATTTCAACCAATAAAAACAGCAGCACAGTCAGTTAAAAGAAATGGTCTTATTGCATCACTTTATTTTTGCACCTGAAAAAACTTCTGGAATCAATCGCCTTGTTTTTAACTGAAACAGGAAGATGCAGTTTTATTAAGAGCATCCTTTGATTGAAAAACCCTTTGTTATCCTGCAGCAGCCATGTTGCAGGTTTTTAATTTATACTTTAAGCAATTCGAATTTTACAAACAGCATTTCAAATGTTTAAAACTACATATCAAAGTAATAATATTTTCTGCCAGTTGATTGACCTGCATTTTTACATCGAATAAAAACATTACCGATTTAATTATTTACCATGAAAAGGACTATTTGCTTATTTATTACTGCATTGATCATGCTACATTCTTATTCTCAAAACAACGTAGGTATTGGCACTGCATCACCTAACAGCAGCGCCATTCTTGATATTACCAGTACCACTAAGGGTTTACTCATTCCCAGGATGACTACGGCACAGCGTACAGCTATTGCAGCTCCCGCCAAAGGGCTACTTTTGTTTGATACCGATACTAATAGCTTTTGGTTTTATAATGGCAGCAGTTGGAACAGTATTGCAGGTACCGCCACACTTACACTGCCTTACCAGCAAAGCATCAATAGCAGTGCTAATGGTTTTGATATTACCAACCTGGGTACAGGAGCCGCATTTCATGGTGTTTCAAATACCGCAGGCGGCATAGCTTTATTTGGTGAATCAACCAACGGCACTGCTGTAAAAGGATACGCTGCCAACGAAGGCAGTGTGGCTTTATTTGGCAGCTCATTATCGGGCACAGGTGTAAAGGCATACAGCTTTACAGGAACAGCGCTTGAAGTAATTGGAAATTTAAAAATAAGCGGTGGCAATACGAATCCTACCGCAGGTGCTGTACTTACCAGCGATGCTGCAGGGAATGCGGTGTGGAAAAAAACGCAGGTAGCTTTTCATGAAAAAAATGATGATATCAATACGCCTTCTGGCACCATTGTATATGACGCTCCCAGCAAGCTAATATTTTCTGGTGAGGAGTATGACTACAGTAATAGCTTTACTAATGGAACATTTACGGCGCCTATATCCGGTCTTTATCATTTAGAGGCGATGGTTGATTTTTCCTTATATGATATCAATGATAATATTGAGCGTGTGTATCTTGATTTTCAAGTAAGTCACAACGGCGTAATTGGTTATAGAGGTCGTTCAATGGAGGTTTACGGTAAAAACTCTACAAGTTCCTGGGCCACTTCAACTGTTAGGATTGACACAAGATTATCAGCAGGTGATACGATTTCATTAATAGGATATCAGAAAAATGGCACCAATGGAAGTATTACCTGGTATGGAAAGTTTTTCGGCCATTTGATTTTTGCAGACTAGCAAGATTAATCATCTTTTTTAGAGTTATCACATTTATCCTGTTCCTTTAATATTGTTTCAGTAACTCTTAATCTCTTAATGCAACTATAAATGAAAAATATTTTCTCACTTTTCTTTACTGTTTTGACTTTGTCAGTTTTGCTCACTGGGTGTCTGCGAAAATTTGATAATTATGGAGTAGTAGATACTATAGTAAGCAATGCCAGCAATAGTGAAATAACGGTGCTGGTAGCTGAAAACAATGCTGTGAGTTATCAAAAAAATGGTGGCTTTGTAAAAACAACTTATACTACTTCCTACTGGCTAAAGCAATATGAAACCAGTACAGGCAAACTAATCAAGAAGAAAAAAGTATTTACTCCATCGGAAGCAAATAGAACAAGTATAAATTGTTATGGACGCTATGGAAATAATCTCTGGATCCATAGTAATGGTTTAATGGCTTTTGATATCAATTCGCTTGAAGAAGTAACCAATGAAAAAGATATGGCTACAAGAAATGGTATAAGCCAAACCACTTTTCCAATTGATGCCAGGTTAATAACACCCAACCTTGAAAAGGGCTATATTGATTTTATCGCTGATAACGGTGAAGCATACCGGCTTGCATTGAATAATTTTAAGATCAGTAAAAAAGAAGAAGAAAGTGATAGCGATGCTGTTGAAAGAAAAATCTACCGGCTATTAAATGAGAACGATTATGGCATTCGCTGTGATACGTTTAACAACAAGCTATTTGCATTTGCAAAAAATGAAACCGCTGCCAAAGAATCTTCGCCAGATCATGGCGATATTTCAGAAACAGCCTACAGAATGAAATTATACAAAGCTGACTACTCTATTCGGAAACTTGGCATACACAATAGTATTGCTGTTGACAGCATACAACAGGCTGCAAAAACAACCTATCTCAATCCATGCTTTGTAATGGATACTTATAAAGGCACCGTCATTCATTTGCATAACCCGGATGGATACCTTGTAATCCACCAGGATGTATTGGGCGAAAAATCAAAGGCATTGATTACAAGACTGGACCTCGATGGTAATGTAATTTGGGAGAAGCCAGCCGGTGTAAGTACAAAAATTGCCAATTGCACGCTGCAGGGAAAATACGTTTACATAGCTACCAATAAAGATTATATGTTTAGCCCTTTTATTGGTAAAGATGCATTGTGTATCATCAATATTGATAACGGCAGTATCATACTTCCTGCATTGAACGATTAAAAAAACCATTCCTTTTAACAAGTCATGATAACATTCAAATTTCCTTTAGCTAAAATTCTAATGGGAGTTGTAGCACTCACCATTGTCATGCAAAACACTGCACAAATAAAAAATCAAATTCGGAAAATTGGGCCAGCCTATTTTGTAAACAAAGATAGCGGCACAGCCATATTGTATGTAACAGAAGAAAAAACAACAAGTGGTTTTGAGTATTACCTTTTACTAAGTAATGCTGCTGACAACAGCGAAATAAAAAAACAAAAAGTGTTTTTCGAACAAGAAGCCATTAGTGCAGAAAATATCATCGGCAGTTTAAACGATATGATCTGGATATTGGGTGATAGCCTGGTTGCATATAATGTACAAACACTGCAGCCTGCAATAACAGAAACGATGATTGCAGCGCAAAACCCTATTATGCAAAATAATTTTGCCAGGTATCCTAATTCGTATTTACTGGACGAAGGTGCCGGCGTGTTCTATATTAATTCAGCCAGTGGCGATGGATTTAAATGGTATGCAAATGAACTTACTTTAAAAAAAGACGATGGTCATAATGAGCCTGCACTTGATGATTATTCCTATGAATTTGCTGCAGAATACAAAGGGAATAACAGGTACGATATCAAATATGCTTTATCAAATATTGACACATCGGAAAACAAGTTATACATACTGGGCAGTGAAAAAGAAACAGGCCAGGTGATCAGTTACTACGGTACTGCTATCTATGCAGACCGGGAAGAACTACGGCATATTTCCATCATGCCATTTAACAGGAACGAAAATAATATCGACAGTAAAAGCAAACCTGTTACCAAACAAGCCGGTTATAAACGTGGTGGTTTTCTTAATAAAAAATTCAGTGACCGTGCCTGGAAAGGAAAGAACAATGAAAGGATTATTCTTTATCTCTCTAAACAAAATAACCAGCCAATACTTGCTGCTGCAATGATAGATCATGATGGAAATGAACAGTGGAAAACTATAACGGAACGAAGTATTGTATTGTTCAACGACTACCTCATCAATCATCAATACCTCGTACTCTTCTTTGATGCTTCTGTAGCTGCAGGTGCAGGCTACACCTGCATTAACCTCTCCAATGGGAAAGCTGTATCTCACATCTATCGCTAACATTTCGGGTAGTAAAAAATACATTTCACTAAACAGTTCCGATACTTCAATCAGTAATTTTTTTAATTACTTTCCTGCTGCCGCAATTTTACATCATCAAACAAACACACATAAAAACAAACGCCATGTTTAACAAATTTTCCAGCGGTACAGTAGATACCAAAATGTACTTCACTTTATTAAAAATGTTATTGGTTATCTGCAATGGAGCCAGCCTTTTTATTTATGGTTTTCTTCATTTTATCTTTTTCGATTTTCCTTTTGAAACAAAAAATGAAGCACTGATACTGGTAAAATTAATTTCAGTAGCCAGTGCATTTGCAGCCATTGCCTGCCTGGTACTGATTATTGCAGATGGAATAGATGCCTTTATAAAAAGAAAACAACAGGTGGTTATTCCTGCGTATGTAAAACCTCTAACGCTTACTATCATTGCTCTTATCATTGTATTAAGCGCCTGCAATACGCCCGTTGTTTCAAAAGGAATAAAAAAGGATTTTAATACCGGTGTTACTTCTTCTTACAATAATATGGAACCAGGAAAAGTAATGCTGGTAATGAATGATGAAGTATTGAATCATACCGATATTCCACTGGGTGAAAGTTTTCTGTTGGTAAACGACAATATCAAGGGCATGACAGTAAAAGATGGAAAAGTGTCTGTAGGATGTTCACTCAGTATTACAGATGATAAAGGAAATGCCGTGCTACAAGAAAAGGATTTGTTTGCCGGCAATGATCTATTCAATGAGAAAGATGCCAGGATGCTTAAATGCACTGTAAACACAGGTGCACCCATGAAGTGGGAAGAGAAATACAGTGTGGCTGTTACATTTTGGGATAAATATGGAGAAGGAAAAATTGAAAACAAATTTGCAATCAGGTGTATTGATATCCCGTAGCAGTTTCTATTATTTAAGCGTAATGAGGTAGTTTTCTACCTCATTTTTTTTGCCGATTGAAAATAAAAAAGGCCGGATAGAAATCCAGCCCGCTGATAGTCTAAATATCCTTTTAAAAGCCATAATAAAATTAGACTTCTGTTTGTGCAATAGTTACCTGATTTATTGAATGGCAATGCACACTTATTTTTTGGTAGTGCATACCCACATATATTAAACGTTAATTCATACGACAACAATATTCACCGCACTACACCAGGTTATGTTTTACTGCGAGCTTGATTAAGCCGGCAGTATTATTTACGCTGAATTTAACGAGCAGGCTCTTGCGATGCGTATTCACGGTGGGTATACTGATAA
>CAZDHQ010000363.1:0-5297 GCA_964505135.1 uncultured Ferruginibacter sp. | reverse complement strand
ATGCGGTATAGCAGAATGCGGCGCCTGCACCGTTTTACTGGATGGCAATGCTATCCGTGCCTGCACCACGCCGGTTTCAAGAATCAAAGCCAGCCAGCAGGTTACTACCATTGAAGGCCTTTCTGAAAAAGGCGATCACCCGTTGCAGTTAGCATGGGATGAAGTGGATGTGCCGCAATGTGGTTATTGCCAGGCCGGGCAGATCATGATGGCAGCGGCGCTCTTCAATCAAAATCCCAAACCTACGGACGAAGAAATTGATGAAGTAATGCATGACAATCTCTGCCGCTGTGGTGCATACCACCGCATACGGGAAGCAGTACAATTAGCCAGAACAAAAATGAAATAACCATGAGCACAACTACTCAACATACAAGCAGGCGCAATTTTTTAAAACTCACGTCACTTACCGGCGGAGGTTTGCTGCTGGGCTTTAGCTGGTTTGATGCAGAAGCATCCAATCCAAATATCATCAACTTTAGCAATGGGGATGCAGGCGAAATGCAGTTCAACGCATATCTCTCCATTTCATCAGATGGCACCATCACCATTTATTCTCCCAATCCTGAACTGGGGCAAAACGTAATGACCTCCTTCCCCATGATCGTGGCGGAAGAACTGGATGCCGACTGGAATAAAGTAAAAGTGGTACAGGCACCATTGGATAAAAAATACGATCGCCAGTTAACCGGTGGTAGCGGTGCCATACCTCACTCCTGGAAACGCCTGCGCATGGCAGGTGCTACAGCAAAATATTTACTGGTATCCGCAGCAGCCAAACGGTGGGGTGTAGACGCAAAAGAATGCACCACTGCCAATAGCATGGTTACCCATAGCTCAGGAAAAAAACTCAGATATGGTGAGTTAGCACAAGACGCATCCAAACTTACCGTACCTGCAGACGTGCCCTTAAAAAATCCAAAAGACTTTAAACTCATTGGCACCGGCGTAAGAAATGTAGAGAATAAAAAAATTGTAACCGGCAAACCATTGTTTGGCCTCGACTTTAAAAGAGAAGGCATGGTGCTGGCCATGATACAGCGACCACCAGCTTTTGGCACCAAAATAAAATCAGTAGATCCTTCCGCTGCCAAATCAATGCCAGGCATTATTGATGTAGTTACTTTTAAAAACAATGTGGCGGTGGTGGGCAAGAGCACCTGGGAAATAATGAAGGCCAAAAAAGCACTGAAGATTGAATATGAAAAAGACGGCAATATGGAAAGCAGTGCAGACCATGATAAAATTTTTGCCGACTTACTAAACAGTGACAAAGCCACTGTAAAAAGAAAAGATGGTGATGTGGAAACAGCTTTTAAAAATGCAGCCAGGATCATTAAAAGCGAGTATCAGTGCCCCTTTATTCCGCACAATGCGATGGAGCCTATGAACTTTTTTGCAGACGTGAGAGAAGATAAAGTAGAACTCATTGGCCCTACACAAACACCCGGCGCTGCCCGTACGGCCGTATCCAAACTATTAAACATACCGGAAGAAAAAATAAGTCTTGACATCACCCGGCTGGGCGGTGGTTTTGGCAGGCGTTTAAAATTTGATTACGTAGTAGAAGCTGCGGAGCTCTCCGGCATTATCAAAAAACCAGTGAAAGTAATTTGGTCGAGAGAAGATGATATGATGGGAGGCAGTTACCGACCTGCAGTGCGTTACCGTTTTGAAGCAGCACTGGATGCACAGCATAATTTGATTGGTTATAAACTAAGAGGCGTGGGCATCAATGCAGGCAACCCGGTAAGGGAAGATAATTTTCCTTCCGGTGCTGTGGACAACCTATTGATTGATTCAGTAGATTATCAAAGCCCCATCACCACCGGCGCATGGCGGGCACCCATCACTAACTTTTTAGGATTTGCCGAGCAAAGCTTTTTAGACCAGGTGGCAGAAGCAGCCGGCAAAGACCCGGTTCAGTTCAGGTTAGAGCTATTGCAAAAAGCAAAAGACAAACCCACCGGTGCCATCAAGTACAGTATTGACCGCATGCAGGCTGTAATTAAAGAAGCAGCAGCAAAAGCCAACTGGGGCAAGAAGCCCGGCGTGGCCCAGGGCTTCAGCGTTTACTTCTCCCATGCATCTTACGTGGCACAGGTTTGCGAAGTGGAGATGGTAGATAAAAAACCGAAAGTGAAAAAGATAATTGCCGTATCAGATTGCGGCCAGGTAGTAAACCTCACCGGTGCATTGCAGCAGGTAAGAGGCGGCGTGGTAGACGGCTTTGGCACGGCCATGTATGGCAAGCTCAGCTTTAAAGATGGAGCAGCCGAGCAATCCAACTTTCATGAGTACCGCCTTATCCGCATGAAGGAGATACCGGAAGTAGAATGCCATTTTGTAGACAACGGTATTGATCCTACCGGCCTTGGCGAACCCGCCCTGCCACCCACTGCAGGCGCCGTAGCCAATGCTATTTACAAAGCCACGGGCATCCGCTTAAAGAATCAGCCCTTTGTAGACGACCCGGTATTGTCGAAGTTGATGAAGGGATATTGATATTTTCAAAGAAGATTTTTTTGGGGCTGTCGGCAGACGGCCCTTTTTCGTCTTTGGTTCCCGCTGTTCATCTTGAGCGAACTCGAAAGACTACTCCGGCACAAGTCATACGCACAGCCTGCACACCACCCCACAGCTCCTCACCGGGGTATCCGTCCTGAGCGAAGTCGAAGGGCTTATCGGGCACCTGTCCCGATTTTTCGGGAGCCATTGAGCAAGATTTCTTGCTTCAGCAGTTGGGAGCAGTAGCGCAAAATATAAAACCTAAAAACTTCCGGCTGTAAAAACCAGGCTAATGAAACATCCAGCTCCGTTGAGCAAATAAAATTAACATCCTTAAATACTGTTTTCAACATAAAAAATCCCTACTTTAGTAATACCCTTAATTGCCCTTCGTAATTAAGCCACCATTCCCTTAAATATGATCATTACAAAAAATAGTTTTTTCTTTTAACACACCCCACACAGGTGTGTATAAGGTAATGCTATATCTAATGGGACTGAGGAGTAGCGAAGCTATGCTTATCAATGTATGAAAGAGCCGGTATTTGAAATAACCAACCACCGTGGTGAATCCAGGATTAAAGTCTGCTTTCAACACAATGCAGACTGGAACAGCCGTATGAAGAAAGTACCAGGTGCCAAATGGAGCACCAGTATGAAATGCTGGCATATACCGGATACCGAAGAAAACCGGGAAAAATGTGGATTGATGCTAACCTCCATCTCAAAGAATGCTGTTGCCCGGGAACAAAGTTACCAGGATAGAACTAATACACCTGTTAAGCAGCTATCTTTAAGACTTTCTGCAGCAAATAAGGAACACCTGGTTAGCTGCATTCAGTTACTACAGCTTAAAAGTTATAGTGGCTCCACTATCAGAACTTATAAAAATGAGCTCACCAGCTTCTTTCACGATCTACGTTCAACTGATGCAGCCAGCTTTACCACACAAAGAATAAAAGACTACCTGCAATACTGCTATGCACATTTAAAGCTAAAGGAGAATACAATACACAGCCGGATGAATGCACTTAAGTTTTTTTATGAACAGGTGCTAAAAAGAGAAAAACTATTTTGGGAAATCCCCAGGCCAAAGAAACCATTGCAATTACCCAAAGTATTGAGTGAAAAAGAAATTTCCAGGCTATTTAATGCAGCCAGGTTTTTAAAGCACAAAGCCATTCTCTTCACTGCTTACAGCGCCGGATTAAGAGTAAGCGAAGTGATTAACCTGCAATGGAAGCATATTGACCGGGAAAGAGGACAGATACTGATAGAACAGGCAAAGGGGAAAAAAGACAGGTATGTAACACTGAGCCCTATACTGGAAGATATCCTTATTGCCTATTACCGACAGTGTAAAGAAAAGCCAATTAAATATGTATTTGAAAGCCAGGTACCTGGTGAGCCCTATAGTGCCAGGAGTGCGCAGGCTGTTTTTCAGCAGGCCAAACAAAAGGCGGGCATTCAAAAGGAAGTAGGTTTCCATAGTCTGCGCCATTCATTTGCAACCCATCTTTTAGAAAAAGGCACAGATGTAAGATTTATACAGGAACTCCTGGGTCATTTTAGCATCAAAACCACCACCCGGTATCTGCATGTAGCAAAGGAAAAATTAGTAGTGATAGAAAGCCCACTAGATAGTTTATGGAAACAGGGAGACATAGAATGGGACAAATGATTACTGCAATGCGCAATAAAAATTGCGCTACGAATTGCTGGTGCAAATCAATGCCTTATAAATTTTGTTGTTGCGCACAATTACGTATATCTTAGTGTTGCATGCAATTTTAAATGACAGTTACCCTTCAACATAACGACTTGACGATTGAACTCTTTGACGACTCTGCATTTAGTCGAACAGTAGACAGTCCGACAAGTTATGATAAAGTCATTCAAGCAGACACAGACAAACAATATTCACCAACGTCGCAACATGCTATAAAAATCCATCGGGACAATAATCTTATTAGCAGTGCTATTATTTTGGCGACAGGTGGCGGTACTGGTGTTCATAATGACACCGCTTTAATTGACGACGATAATTTAATAATTCGCTGCTGTAACAAATTATTCAGTTTAACCCTACCTGACTTAGTAATAAATTGGATGACAGAAACAGATTGGGCGACATGTTTTTCAATTCATAAGTATCAGGACACTTACATTTCTCATGGAGAGACATCTATTTCAAGAATTGATAAATCAGGAAAAATACTTTGGAGTTATGGTGGAGCAGACATTTTCGTTTGCCTTGAAGAAGGAGAACCATTTGAAATGCATGACACATACATTGCCTTGACAGACTTTAACGGTAGTACATATAAAATTGACTATGACGGTAATTCGATTGACTACAGAGAATCAAATTATCATAAACTAGAACCAATAACCGTACTATCAAAACCTAAAAAGCAATGGTGGAGGTTTTGGTAGTTTTTCATCATCCGTGACTAAAAACTGCATGCAACATGGGGTTTGCCGCAAGTGTGGCTGGACGCAAGAACAATCGACAGTTTTACCAAGCCTAACTTCAGTTCCGGCAGGACAAGCAACTTTGATCATCAAATCTTAACTTCAACAAACAATTTTAATCAGCAGTGGTACCGGCAGACGGAATACTAATCCCACACCTGACGGCAAGCCCTGATCGTTAGCGGTAATTTTATGCGAACCCTATCAACCATATTAGCCTTTCTTTTTTCTTCGTTCTTGACTATTACATTTGGACAAACCAAGACAGGTGGTTATCATATAGTCTTTGGGAAAGACACTTTTCAAACTGCAAC
>CAZDHQ010000362.1:0-5304 GCA_964505135.1 uncultured Ferruginibacter sp. | reverse complement strand
ACTACTGTATCACCATGCATTATCCGGGTAGTTGGTTTGATATCTGCTACTGGCGGTTTAACTCCTTCCGGCCATTTGAATGTATCCTTTCTCATTTGGGTTTGATTGTTACATGCTGTGATCAATACGATCAATGAAGCAGCTAAAAGTTTAGGTTGCATGTGTAAAAATTTATCACTCAATGTACAAAGTTTTTAAATACTACAGGGGTACTGGATCTTATCGTTCAGGCCGCTACCATGTTGCCCTTGCTGATGGCGTAATGGAAAGATCAGCAAAGTCTTTTGCCAGGTATTTATAATGCGCTGTGATCGCTATCATTGCTGCATTATCAGTGCAATATTCAAATGAAGGTATAAAAGTTTGCCAGCCTGATTTTTCTCCTGTTTCTTTCAATGCTTTTCTTAAACCACTGTTTGCGCTCACACCACCTGCTATACAAATATGATTAATGCCGGTTTGTTTTGCGGCCTTTTTTAATTTATTGATGAGTATGCTTATGATGCGATGTTGAATGCTTGCACAGATATCTTGCAGGTTTTCTTCAACAAACTTTTTTCTCTCTTCTTTAGTGGCGGTAAACTGTTCTTTAAAGACATTACTTGTTCCTGCATTTTGAAGAAAGTATAAAATGGAAGTTTTCAATCCGCTAAAGCTAAAATCTAATCCAGGTATTTGTGGTTCAGGAAAATGAAAACGTTCTGCATTGCCATTCGCCGCATATTTATCAATCAATGGTCCGCCGGGATAGGGAAGCCCAAGCAGCTTAGCACTTTTATCAAAGGCTTCACCGGCTGCATCATCAATGGTTTCTCCAATCACTTTCATTTGATACGGTGATTCACACAATACAATTTGTGTATGGCCTCCACTTACTGTAAGACATAAAAAAGGAAAGGATGGCTTTGGATCGCTGATTAAATTAGCCAATACATGTGCCTGCATGTGGTGCACTGCAATCAATGGTTTGTTGATGGCCAATGAAAGTGATTTAGCAAACTGTGCACCCACCAACAATGCGCCGATTAAACCCGGAGCCTGCGTAAATGCGACAGCGTCAATATCTTTCAATTCACAGCCTGCTTTTTTCAATGCTTCATCTACCACCGGCACTATGTTTTGTATATGTGCCCTGCTGGCCAGCTCAGGCACCACGCCGCCATATTTTTGGTGTATGGCCTGTGTTGCAACAATATTGGAAAGTATGATACCATCTCTGCATACAGCAGCAGATGTTTCGTCACAGGAAGATTCAATTGCAAGTATGGTAGAAGAAAGATCAGTATTCACACTGCGAAAGTAACGGAACAGCGATAAAAAGGAAAATGTAGTTCGAGTATAAACTTATTTGTTTCTTATGGCAACTACAGGATCTAGTTTGGCTGCCCTTGATGCCGGAAATATTCCCGCCAACACACCTACTACCAGGCATATTACAATTGTGCCTATTAACAATGGTATGGAAACAAACACAGGAAAATTGAGGCTGGTTAACACAATGGCAAGAATGTATACGAACAAAAGCCCGATAGCTCCGCCCATTAAACACAGTATGGCAGCTTCCAATAAAAACTCCAAAAGGATGCTGCTCTTTTTTGCACCAATAGCTTTCTTTAAACCAATAATGCTGGTTCTTTCCTTTACTGTTACAAACATGATATTGGCAATACCAAACATGCCCACAATCAAACTGATCACTCCAATGATAGCACCAACAATATTTACAGTTCCAAAAAGATCGGTAATGGCCTTACTAAAAGCTTCTACGCTATTAAGAGAAAAATTGTCTTCCTGCGTTGGAGATAAACGTCTTATTTGCCGCATGATACCTTCCAGCTCATTGCTCAAAGCAGTAGTGGTTACATTTTCTTTTCCCTTTACAATCAGCACAGGATTGCTGTTGTCCTCATCTATTATCTGCTTGCAAAACTTATACGGCAGCATCACACAGTTATCATAATCCCAGCCCACAAAATTTTTACCTTCTTTTTTTATTATACCAACAATCTTTACATGCTTACCCTTTAGCTCAAAGTCTTTACCCATGGCTCTTTCAGCTGATCCATATAATTTTTCTGCATTATCAAATCCAATTAAACCTACTGCACTGCCACTGTTAAATTCTGCGGCCGAAATATAGCGACCGGTTTCAAAACTGATGGGCTGTATCGTCATCTGTGACTCCATGATGCCATAGATGGAAATGTCCTGGATCATGTCGTCTTTATAATTCAGATTGCCGCTGCTGCGAATAAGAAAACTTACATCATCCGTTAATTCCGAGCGTTCTTTTATAAGCCCGGCTTCTTCATATTTCATAACGGGGCGGGCACGGTATTTCCAAAAGGGTTTGTCTGGTCCGCCGCCATATTCCCATTTATCAATGTAAATGGTATTGGTGCCCAGGGTTTTTACCTCTGCCTGGATGTTTCGTTCTAAACTGGTAACAGTAGCCAATACGCCAATGATACAAAAGATACCAAATGCCACGCCGGTAAGGCTTAGAGCTGAACGCAATTTGTTTACCCTTAACTCCTGCAGGGTAAGTCTTAAAGAATTAGCCAGTATGCTAAGCGTTTTACGCATATTTCAAAAATACGGCAAAGATTAATAAGGGTATACTTTTTTATATCTGTGGAAATACCGGAGTGAATAATGCAACCTACAAAGGTCTTTTCACCTGCTTAAAAAACTTCGTCAATAAAATCAGCAGCACCCATGATTATAGTCAGCAATTCAGCTTTTGCCCACTAATAGTTTTGCAGCAACCAAAATTTAACAGATATATGAAAAAGATTCTATTAGGCTTGTTCTTAGTGTGCAGCATTGGTGCATTTGCACAATCTGCAAAAAAAGCAGACGATCAAAAATGGAAAGCAAGATTGCGTGGTATATTAATTATGCCTCCTTCTTCCAGCTATGACATTACTTCTTCTACAAAAGTAACCGCTTCAAAAGCATTCGTTCCTGAATTAGATTTTACTTATTATTTATCTAAAAACCTGGCTGCAGAGTTAATCTTAGGTACTGCACGCCACACTATTAAAGCTGAAACAGGCGGAACTAAAACTGAACTAGGCAAAGTTTGGTTATTGCCTCCAACCCTTAACCTGCAATATCACTTCCCACTGAACGGAGTAGAACCTTATATTGGTGCCGGTATCAATTACACTATTTTTTATGGTGTAAAGGATGAAGCAGCTAAACTGAGCTATAAAAATAACGTTGGCTTCTCTACACAGTTGGGTTGCGACTTTAACGTAAGCGACAAATGGTACATTAATGTTGATATTAAAAAATTATTCCTGAAAACTGATGTAACAGTTGCCGGGGAAGGCAGCACTAAATTAAGTGGCGTTAAGATTGACCCCTTTATTCTTGGTATTGGTATAGGAACAAGATTCTAAGATATCTCAGCAGTGGAGATTGAGTTTTCTGCCTAATTTATTCAGTGCCTTACAGGAATTTATAACGCAGAACAATCCAAAATGCTGAAAAGCGTCCTTTCTTTCGGAAGGGCGCTTTTTTATTAATAGCAAAGAAAACCATGTGTATTTATTCTGGGTGAACCATTCGGCAGCTTCTGCGTTGTGATAATAAAGCCAAGTTATGACCAATATCAAAATTCCGGTGATAAGTGTAACAGTTTTTATGGTGATATATAACTTGCTGCCTTTTTTTAATATACGCAGTAATCTGATCATCTTTCTTTTTATTCTATCACCTTTTGCTGTGGTATGGATGGTGTACCGTGTTTTAAAGAACGGAACTCCCTCGCAAAAAAAATGGGACGACCATTTTTACGAGGATTTCAATTACCAGCGTAACGGAAAAGAAGAAATAGACATTCCTGCCTGATAGATTACACAGCTTTAACAAAACGAACCAATCGAAGCATTTAAATGTTTTACTACATTGCAGGTATTCCGGTTTAAATTTCCATTATGAGAGGTTTCCATTTTTCCCGTTTCGATCCAAATGAAAATGCCAAGACAAAATTTGAGCAGTTGCTCAATATTTTTATGCAGTTGCTTACCTATACCAATGGCGATGTGGCGGAAGCTTTGCAATGGATGAACCAGCTTGACAAAGAATATGGTCTTACAGATGACGAGTATGGTATGGGTGATTTTTTAGAGGAGCTGAGAGAGAAAGGTTACATTGATGAAAACAAACAAACTGGCGAAATAAAGATTACACCAAAAACAGAGCAGGGCATCCGGCAAAAAAGTTTGGAAGAGATTTTTGGCAAATTGAAAAAGACAAAGAGCGGCGACCATCATACCTTTAAGCCAGGGCAGGGTGATGAAACCAATCCGGAGACAAGGCCTTTCCAGTTTGGTGATGCCTTAGAGCAAATTGATTTTACAGCCTCTATTCGCAATGCACAGATCAATCATGGTGCTGAAAGTTTTCGTCTGCATGAAGATGATTTGGAAATAAGAGAGACGGATTTTAAATCGCAGACATCTACAGTGCTGATGATTGACATTAGCCACAGTATGATTTTATATGG
Source organism: uncultured Ferruginibacter sp. (assembly GCA_964505135.1). GTDB lineage: Bacteria > Bacteroidota > Bacteroidia > Chitinophagales > Chitinophagaceae > Ferruginibacter. Next base: position 788 of record CAZDHQ010000362.1, on the reverse strand, counting down.
TGAAGACCGTATTACACCTGCGAAAAAAGTGGCGATGGCATTGAGTGAACTGATCAAAACAAAATATCCAAAAGATACTTTAGACATTGTAGTTTTTGGTAATGATGCCTGGACAATTGAAGTGAAAGACCTGCCTTATTTACAGGTTGGGCCTTATCATACCAATACAGTTGCTGGCCTGGAATTGGCAATGGATTTATTGCGACGCCGGAGAAACCCCAACAAGCAGATTTTTATGATTACGGATGGTAAACCAACCTGCTTAAAGATTGGAACCAAGTATTATAAAAACAGCTTTGGTGTAGACAGGAAGATTTTGAATCGCTGTATGAGTTTGGCAACGCAATGTAAGAAGTTGAAAATTCCGATTACCACGTTTATGATTGCCAGCGATCCTTACCTGCAAAAATTTGTGCAGGAGTTCACGGAGACGAATAATGGTAAGGCTTTCTTTGCTTCACTTGATAAGCTGGGAGCTTTTATATTCAGGGATTTTGAAAGTGGTAAGCGGAAGACGGTGTATTAGGCTTAATTCGACCCAAACAACAATCAAGTAAATCTTAAAACATGAATAAGTTGAAATTTGCTTTAATGCCTTTGGCGATAATATTGATTGCTATTTACGTGGGCAAACAATATTACGATTATAAAAAAACTATAGAAATGCCGGTGATACCGGATGGAATGGGTTTAACCGAGCCCAGACTGGAGCCAGAGAAGCAGATAATCGTAAAGCCTGGAGCTTTAATGACATTTCTTTTGGCTAAAAACGATAAGGTTTTTTATTA
>CAZDHQ010000361.1:0-5327 GCA_964505135.1 uncultured Ferruginibacter sp. | reverse complement strand
ATCATGGCGTCCTTCAATGAAGTAGATTGTGTACCGGCAACTGCCAGTAAATTTTTGATGACAGATGTGCTTCGTAAAATGTGGGGCTTTAAAGGGTTTGTGGTAACTGACTATACCGGCATTTGCGAAATGGAAGCACATGGCATTGGAGATTTAAAAGAAGTATCTGCCAGGGCATTGAAAGCAGGTGTTGATATGGATATGGTGTGTGAAGGGTTTTTAAATACACTCAAGCAGTCGTTGAAAGAAGGAAAAGTTACACAGGCAGAGATTGACCAGGCATGCAGAAGGATATTGGAAGCTAAATACAAACTCGGTTTGTTTGAAGATCCTTATCGCTATTGCAAAGAAGAAAGAGCTAAAACTGAAATCTTTACTGATGCAAGCCGCAAGGAAGCAAGAGCAATTGCTGCACAGAGTTTTGTATTACTGAAGAATCAAAATAATGTATTGCCTTTGAAGAAAGCCGGCAATATTGCATTGATCGGTCCTTTGGCTAACAACCGGGAAAACATGCCGGGTACCTGGAGCGTAGCTGCTAATTTTTCAAAAGCAACTTCTGTATTAGATGGTTTGCAGGCAGTATTAGGAAACAGCGCCAAAGTGACTTATGCAAAAGGTTCTTTCCTGGATGATGATGCAGCATTTGAAGAACGTGCAGGCATGTTTGGAAAAGCGTTTAACCGTGAGGGTAAGACCAAACAGCAGTTGATGGATGAAGCACTTGCGGTAGCCAATCAATCAGATGTAATTGTTGCGGCACTGGGCGAAAGTTCTGAAATGAGTGGTGAAAGCAGCAGCCGTACTAACCTGGATATTCCACAGGCACAGAAAGATTTGCTAATGGCATTATTAAAAACAGGCAAGCCAGTGGTATTGGTATTATTCACCGGTAGACCATTAACCATTAAATGGGAAAGTGAAAATGTACCAGCCATTTTAAATGTGTGGTTTGGTGGTAGTGAAGCAGGTTTTGCTATTGCCGATGTGTTGTTTGGTGATGTAAATCCATCCGGAAAATTGAGTACTACCTGGCCACAAAATGTTGGTCAAATCCCTTTGTATTATAATCATAAAAACACCGGTCGTCCCTTACCTGAAGGACAATGGTTCCAGAAATTCCGCAGCAATTATTTGGATGTAAGCAATGATCCAGTTTATCCATTTGGTTATGGATTAAGCTATAGCAATTTCAATTATAGTGATGTAAAACTTAGCAGCAACACATTAAAGGCAGGAGGAACTGTTACCGCTTCAGTAACTGTTACCAATAGCAGTAATGTAGATGGCAAAGAAGTGGTGCAGCTTTATATCCGTGATGTGGTAGGCAGTATCACCAGGCCGGTAAAAGAATTAAAAGGATTTCAAAAAATTGAATTGAAAGCTGGTGAAACAAAAACAGTAGCATTTAAAATTTCAGTGGATGATCTGAAATTCTATAACGGTGATCTTAAATATGTGGCAGAGCCGGGAGAGTTTAAAGTATTCATTGGCGGCAATAGTAGGGACACAAAGGAAGCATCGTTCAAATTATTATGATTTACTAAACCCCATTTTTTATGAAAACAAAAGATTTTTTTAAAGGTACATTGGTAACAGCAGTAGCGGCTTTTTCCATTGCCTGCTCCTGTTCTAAAACCGCTGTTACCAATACACCCAATCCGCCTGTGGATACTACCAGTGCAAAAACAAATGAAGTAGATGTATGGGTTACCAGTGCAGATCAAACTAAACTGTTAAGTAAACAGTCAGGTATTCTTGCGTTTGGTACCAAAATAAACACCTATACAAATATTGAAGTTGATAGTACGCAGGTTTTTCAAACGGTAGATGGTTTCGGGTACACGTTAACGGGAGGAAGCGCTACATTAATCCATCAGTTACCTGCTGCAACAAGAACAAGCTTATTGCAGGAATTATTTGGAAACAGCAGTACTTCAATTGGTGTAAGTTATTTAAGGCTTAGCATTGGTGCTTCTGACTTAAGCGCTTCTGTTTTTAGTTATGATGATTTACCTGCGGGACAAACAGATGTAAACCTCAACAACTTTAGTCTTTCATTAGACACTGTTGATGTGATTCCTGTTCTAAAAGAAATCCTGGCCATCAATCCAAACATCAAATTGCTCGGCTCTCCCTGGAGTGCTCCAGTGTGGATGAAGGACAATGGCAACTCAATGGGTGGCACATTAAAAAGCGAGTACTATAGTGTATATGCAAAATACTTTGTGAAGTATGTACAGGCAATGAAAGACAATGGTATAACAATAGATGCCATTACTATTCAAAACGAACCACAGCATGGTGGCAATAATCCCAGCATGGTATTATCAGCAGCACAGGAAGCAGACTTTATTAAAAACCATTTGGGGCCTGCATTCCAGGCTGCCAGCATCAATACTAAAATTATTGTATGGGATCACAATTGCGATAATCCAAATTATCCAATCGAGATTTTAAACGATGCTGCTGCAAAACAGTTTATTGATGGTAGTGCATTCCACTTATATGGTGGCGACATTAGTGCATTGAGTACGGTGCACAGTGCTCATCCCGATAAAAATTTGTACTTCACGGAACAATGGACAGGAGCCAACGGCAGTTTTAGCGGTGATTTTATGTGGCATGTAAAAAATGTGGTGATCGGATCGATGCGTAACTGGAGTAAGGTAGCGCTTGAATGGAACCTCGCAGCAGATCCTAACTATAACCCACATACACCTGGCGGATGTACCGAATGTAAAGGAGCACTCACCATCTCGGGATCTAACATTACCAAGAATGTAGGTTACTATATCATTGCACAGGCCGCTAAGTTTGTGCCTGCTGGTTCAGTTCGTATCAATAGTACACAGGTGAACGGCGTAACCAATGTGGCATTTAAAAGACCGGATGGTAAAAAAGTGTTGATGGTGATAAACGAAGGAAATACTGCTCCCATGTTCAACATTAAGTTCAATGGTAAATGGGTACCGGTGAATGTGCCTGCTCAGAGTGCGGCTACTTTTTTGTGGTAAATATTTTGAACCCAGCAATCGGTTTTTCATGTCATTACCGTTGCGTCGCATGCTGACGCTTTGGTCAGCATCCAGACATTTATCGTCCGGACTCTTGTACTACATACCAATATGCAGCCTTATTGAAAACGATTATTAAACAAACGAATAGTAAAATGAAAAATCAAATGGTTGGTTTGTCATTGCTTGCTGCTCTGTGCCTAAGCCAGCATTCATTTGGACAAACCGTAAAACCTTATTCCGTTGCAGGCAAAAAAGTAACTGTATACAGCACGGTTCAAAACACAGACCTTAAACTAACAGAAACCGCTACACTGGAATTTAAACAAATGGGTCAGCCGGTAGAAACACAGGTTTGTGTATTTGTTGATCCCGATAAAAAGTTTCAATCCTATATGGGCATGGGTGGTGCATTAACGGATGCGTCTGCCGAAACATTTTACAAACTGCCTTCTGATAAACAACAGGAAATTCTAAAAGCTTATTTTGATAAAAAGGATGGCATCGGCTATACGCTTGGCAGAACCAATATTGCCAGTTGTGATTTCAGCAGTGATACCTACAACTATGTAAATGAAAACGACAAGGAACTAAAAAGCTTTAATGTAGAGCATGATAAGCAATATAAAATTCCTTTAATTAAAGAAGCTATCAAAGCTGCCGGTGGCAAGCTGATCATGTTTGCAAGCCCATGGAGTCCCCCGGCCTGGATGAAAGACAACAATGATGTTTTGCATGGTGGTCATTTAAAGAAAGACTACTACCAAACCTGGGCAAATTATTATCCTAAGTTTATCAGGGCTTATGAAAAATTAGGTATTCCCATCTGGGGTATTTCTGTGCAGAACGAGCCGATGGCAACACAAACCTGGGAAAGCTGTGTGTACACTGCAGAAGAAGAAAGAGATTTTTTAAAAAACAATCTCGGCCCCACAATGGAGAAGTCTGGATTAAAGAATGTAAAGATCATTGTGTGGGATCATAACCGTGACCTGATGTACCAAAGAGCACAAACTTATTTTGATGACCCTGCTGCTTCCAAATACGCATGGGGCATCGGTTTTCACTGGTATGAGAACTGGAGTGGCGGTGACAATATGTACAGCAATGTAAAGCTGGTGCATGAAGCTTATCCAGATAAGCAGATACTATTTACAGAAGGCTGCGTTGAAAAATTTACTCCCACAAGATTAACTGATTGGGCACTGGGCGAAAGATATGGCCGTTCATTGATCAATGATTTCAATAACGGCATGAATGGATTTACAGACTGGAATATTTTATTGGATGAAAATGGCGGTCCAAACCATGTGGGTAATTTCTGTTTTGCGCCCATACATGCTGATGTAAAAAAAGGTGAAGTGATTTATACCAATGCCTATTATTATATCGGCCATATTTCTAAATATGTGAAACCTGGTGCAAAAAGAATTGTAAGTTCACCAAGCCGTAGCCAGTTGCTGTCAACAGCTTTTGTAAACCCGGATGGTAAAGTTGTTGTTGTGGTGATGAATCAGACGGATACAGAAATTCCTTACTTCCTATGGATAAAAGGAAAAGCTGCAGAAGTGAAGGCTGCTGCACACTCGATGTCAACATTGATTTTCTAATAAATGAAACTCGCCAATCAACTTACACTCTTGCTCCTGTTGCTGCAAACGGGAAAACTGTTTGCGGCAGACAGCTTGCAGGTGAGCTCTCCCGATAAAAAGATCACTGTTACCATCAGTACAAAAAACAGGTTAAGCTACACCGTTAGTTATAACGGCAGTATGTTGCTTCAACCTTCGTTTATCAATTTATCGGTAAGAGGAAAGCAGTCTTTAGCAGATGGATTTAAAGTGACCTCCAGTAAAACAGAAACGGTAAATGAAGAAATCATATCACCCGTTCCCGAGAAAAGGAAAATTATCCGCAATCATTATAACCAGCTTACTATCTCGTTTGCCCAGCCATATAGTTTACAGTTTCGGGTGTTTGATGACGGCGTAGCTTATCGCATCATTACAAAATTCAAAGATTCCATCATCATAGAAAATGAAGAGGCAACTTTCAGTTTTGAAAAGGGAAAGAAGACATTGCTTCCATTAATTCATTATGAAGGCAGGCCAGATCGTTTCCATACCAGCTTTGAAGAACTATACCAGGTAAAAAATATTGACAGCCTTTCAAATGCTGATATCGCATACACGCCGCTGTTAGCTGGTACAGGCAAAGAAATTAAAGTGGCCATCACCGAATCTGACTTGCTGGATTATCCCGGTATGTTTATTTCAGGAAACAATGATAATGCACTGCATGGATCATTTG
>CAZDHQ010000360.1:0-5328 GCA_964505135.1 uncultured Ferruginibacter sp. | reverse complement strand
CCGGAAAGAATATTTAGAAAGCCTGCTTGAATATTACGAACGGGAAAAATTATATTTTCCAAAGTTGATAGCAGAAAAAAATGCTAATCATGACAAAAGCGTAGTCCAATACACCACCTGGGAAACGGATGTGGCGGATAAAATAGCTGTGGTAAAAAAAGTTTTGAGTGAAGGCAACGAAAAATGGCTGACGGCTCAGGCAATCATAAATCGTATGGAAGATCAATCCCAAACTTATAAAGCCGGATTAAAAGAAAGAACCAATTACAACAGGTTCTGGAAGTTTTATGAGAATGAAAATAAAAGTGAACTGCTTTATAAATATAATCCTGAGTATTTTAAATCAAGTGTACAAAATCCAGCCCAGCCCCAGATTATCACGGCTGCATTCCGTTATGTAGCTACGTCATCTTCACTAAGAATACTAAACAATTTTACTGAGCATTTTAATTTTGAAGCCCTCCGGAATATGCTGAAGTGATCGTTAAAAATCATCTTTTTTAATGATTTGCTGCCTGGAGATTTTGAGTAGTTTTAAAAATGAAAATCTTTAATCGCATGAAGCTTTTAATAAATATTCTGCTTACTTCACTCCTTCTTATCATAAATAATTCAGGTTTCGCCCAAAAGCAAACCTTTGAGGTTATTTCTTATTCGATACCTGCAAAATGGCAAAAGCTGCAAAATGAAGGAGGTGTGCAATTATCGGTATCTGATAAAAAAACAGGAGCGTATGCCCTCGCCATTGTTACAAAAGCAACAGCTTCAGATGCATCGGCTAATGAAAATTTTAACACTGATTGGACAAGGCTTGTAAAAGCTGCTGTGCAGGTTGATGACGCCCCAACGATGCTTGCACCAACAACCGAAAACGGCTGGAATATTGTATCTGGTAATGCTGCCTATACAGATGGCGGTAAAAAAGGGAAGGCAACATTGATCACTGCAACCGGCGGCGGAAAAATGGTCAGTGTGGTGTTGATGACGAATACGCAGCAATATCAAAATGAATTGCTATCGTTTCTAAATTCGCTGGAACTGACAAAGATTTCGCAAAATGAAACGGGTAATTCAGCCAATTCAGACCAAAACGTTAAATCATCAATAGTGGGACTGTGGTGCGATTATGTACTTGAAACAACAGGATACAGCATCAATGGCATGCCACAGTATACTGCGGGATACCTGAGAAAAGAATATACTTTTTATTCAGATGGCACTTATTTATTCCGGAATAAGCAATGGCTTACCAAAGCACCTGATATCACTTTTATGTATGAAACCGGAACATATACGGTACAGCATAACCAGCTTACGCTTACACCAAAAAATGGGAAAGCCGGTTTTTGGGGAAAGACGGCAAGCAGCAAAGAATGGGGGCCGCTAAAAAAATCATCTGACTATAAACTGGAAAAAACCACGTATACCTTTGAAATAATTATTGATCCCATCTATGGCAATTCTATTGTCCTGAAACCATCCAAACCCACGCAACGAGACGGCGGACAATTTAATGCTGCCGGTGACCCTTATGAATTTCACTACAGCCGGAAATCAGAATCGCTTATTGATAACCCGCCGGATTTAAAAACAGGGTTTGAAAATAAATCCAATACCACAACACCCGCAACAGCTGCCGGCAATACAATGCAAACTGAAAATAATAATGGTTCAGCTATCACACAACTTTCGGGTATCTGGGGACAATACAGCAGCGAGTCCAATACTGCCGGCTACGACTGGCGGGAATATTATTTCAACAATGATGGAACATATCAGTTCCTTCAAAAAAATATCAGTTACCTGTACCAGAATGATATTGTGTTTGCTTACGAAAAAGGAACCTATACACTGAACGGAAATCAACTCACTATTTCCCCCAAAAGCGGCACGGTGGAAAGCTGGAGTAAAGCCGGCGGTGATAAGGCAGGCAAACTATTAAAAACAGAAAAGCGTACATTGGAGAACGTTACTTACACTATCGACTTTCATTATTTCTCCGGAATAAAAGAAACCAACCTGGTATTGCAGTATAATAAACAAACGGTAAGAGACGGCGCCTGGAGTTCTAATAACAGTTTTAAAAATTCATGGTTGTACAAGCGGCCGTTCAACCCGGATAAACCCAGCATTGAATTTCCCGCAGGAACAAAAATTGATTTCAAATACAGACCTCTTACTGCTGGTATAACGACAATAAAAAATAATGATCCAGCAGCAACCATTATTTCTCCACTTACAGGAAAAATTTGGGAAGGCACTACCACAGAAAAATTTTCGAATGCGGGAGGCACCAGTTATAACACCGGAGGATTTGCAACCAACCAATACCAATTCAATGCCGACGGAACCTATCGCTTTGTTGGCGTAATCGCTTCTCATTTTACCGATACCAAATCGCTGCAATACGAAACAGGAACCTATACTATAAGCGGCGATCAGCTCACCGTCACTCCTGTAAAAGGATATAATGAAGAATGGAGCAAAATTGGTAAAACCTCCAACGGCAACAGTGATGTTAGCAACCGGGCCATTAATGAAACATGGGGAAAGAAACTCAAAGCAGGCAGCAGAAAATTAGAACCAGTTACTTATACGTTCAGCATTGGTAAAAATGGCGACCGGACCGCACTGAACCTTCAATATGGTAATGGTCATACCGAACGAGAAGGCAATGGTAACCAAACTTATCTCAATGAAACGGCCTCGGAAAACGCAGTCAAACTGCAGGTAGGAATGAAATAGCAATAGCTAAGTTTACCTGACAATAGAAATTACTTTCCAATACAGAACTTACTAAAAATATAATCTAACTTATCTTCATTCGTTACTTCACCCGTGATCTCCCCAAGATAATGCAGGCAGCGCCTGATATCAAGTGCAAGCAGGTCTCCGGGTAATTGGTTATCCATTGCAGCTTTGATATCATCCAATGATTTTTGTACTTCCTGTAATGCGGCATAGTGCCTTGCATTGGTTACGATGGTACTTTCTGTTTGTACATTGCCCTGTACCACTTTATCCACCAGTCGTTCTTTTAATACATCTATATGATGATTGGCTTTAGCAGAAATAAACAAGATACCATCACCTGAAAACTTTTGCTGTGCAGCATCTTCACCGATTTTATCCAACTTATTACCTACTGCAATAAAGTTTTTGTTTTGTTGTTGCACCTGCAATAAAGAAGCTTCCACTTCTGCCTGGCTTTCCTGCAAAACATCAAACAGGTACAATACTAAATCTGCCTGTTGCATTTTCTCCATACTCTTCTCTACACCAATGCTTTCAATTTCATCTGTACTCTTGCGAATACCAGCAGTATCAATCAATCTAAACAAAATACCATTGATATTGATCACTTCCTCAATAGTATCTCTTGTGGTACCAGCTATTTCACTCACAATAGCACGGTTCTCGTTGAGCAATGTATTCAACAAAGTTGATTTACCTGCATTGGGTTTCCCAACGATGGCGACATTTACGCCGTTCTTAATTACATTGCCCAGTTGAAAAGACTGAAGCAGTTGATTTGTTTGCGCAGATAATTTATCAATCAGTTCATAAAATTTTGTCCGGTCTGCAAACTCAACATCTTCTGTTGCAAAGTCCAACTCTAATTCTATTAATGCTGCGAATTGTATTAGTTGCTCTCTTAATTCCTTTAAAATGGAGGAAAAGCCTCCACGTATATTATGAATGGCAGTATTTCTGCTGGCTTCTGTATTGCTTGCAATCAGGTCTGCAACAGCTTCTGCCTGGGTAAGATCCAATTTGCCTTTTAAAAAGGCCCGCTGTGTAAACTCTCCCGGCTTTGCCAATCTTGCCCCTTTTCTTATACATGCATTAATTACCTGTTCCTGTATATACGGCGAACCATGGCAACTAATTTCTACCACATCTTCGCCTGTATAACTTCTGGGATTTCTAAATAGCGATACAACTACTTCATCAAGCACTTTATCATTCTCTTTTATTGAACCAACATGTATGGTATGTGATGCTTGTTTTTGTAAATCTTTTGAAGGAAATAGATCGTTTACAATGGCTATTGCATTACTGCCGCTTAGCCTAATCACACCAATTGCGCCAATACCATGTGGCGTAGCAAGCGCTATAATTGTATCATCCCAGCCGGAGAGTTTATTAAACATGCTGCAAAGATAGGCTACTGTATTATTTGCAACGCTTTGTTACAGGTGCAGCTTCGCTTTTTCTGCATCAGTCAAATCATCAATATAATAATGCTTAATTGCATTGATGATTACTTCATCAGAGATGTCTACAAAATTTTGCATAGTACTACCTTCTGACGGCCTAATGATTAGAACCATTTTATCTCTGTCATGTACAGCCTGTTCCACCTTGTTTCTTTTTTGCTGTAACAATTTCCTCAAAGAAGGGTAATCCGTTGTTTTAATAGAGGCTGTATCTATAGCACCTTCATAATACAAGATTTGGTTATCAGCAATGGGCACCAGTGTTAATACACAGGAGACACAAACATCATCATCTGGCTCTGTTGGAAAAGGAAGATTGATATTCATAGCACGTGGCTTGGCCATTGTGGTAGTGAATACAAAAAAGGTGATGAGCAAAAAACCAAGATCAACCATGGGTGTTAGATCTACTCTTGTATTTTTCTTGATTAGTTTAGGAGAAGATGATTTTTTTGTGAAATTGATTTCAATGTTTGCCATAAGAGTTGTTTACAATGAGAAGCATAAAAAAATATTTTCCACAAATGGATAGAAAATAAAAGAGGAAGTCTCAAAAGTAAAACGAACGCCTTGAGGTTCGCTTAAATGAAAACTCTCTCCATCACCTTGCCGAATAAAAAGAGGCTGTCTCGAACTTTTGAGACAGCCTCTTACCTAAATATTTACCTTACTTATTCTTCGTTTACAACAAATGTGATTGGCTGACGACGGTATGCATTTACATTAATGCCATTTTGCAAAGCAGGCTTCCACTTGGGTCCTTTTTTTATTGCTTTTATGGCAAGTTCTTCCATCCCATACCCAAAGGATGTTTCAGCCTGCACATCGCTGATATTGCCATCTTTGCTTACAATAAATCTTACAATTACCTGGTACTTTCCTGGTGCAGCACCATTATCAGAAGGATTAAAGCCTTCCAGGCTTTTTTGCACATACCTTGCCCACGCTGCATTACCGCCGGGAAATTCAGCTTCATTCTGAACACTGGTAAAAACTTTATTATCATCATCTACCTTCGGTGCTTCTATCACCTGTGATGATTTCTCTTCTATTGGAGCCTGTACAACTGCATCTTTAATATCACTCTCTATTGTTTGATTGCTGATTG
>CAZDHQ010000359.1:0-5341 GCA_964505135.1 uncultured Ferruginibacter sp. | reverse complement strand
TGGAAACGGAAAAGTTGTGTGGCAGGGTGCCATTGCATCCGATGTGAATGGCATTTATAAGTTGAGATTTCTCTATGGGGGGTATTTAAAAGTTTGGATAGATGATCAACTGGTACTAGACCGCTGGAGGCAATGCTGGAATCCAGGGTCTGCCATTATTGATTGTGAAATGAAAAAAGATGTGAAGCATAAACTAAAGATGGAGTGGATACCGGATGGTGGTGAGTCTTACATCGGCTTTAAGTGGCTGCCACCAATTGATAAGCAGTATGCGAACAGTTTTGGTTTTGAATCAGAAGCAGGACAGTGCCAGGATTATTATTTCATTTATGGTAATACTATCGACGAAGTGATAAGTGGCTACCGTACGCTCACGGGTAAGGCCACCCTACTTCCATCGTGGACATTTGGTTTTTGGCAAAGCCGTGAACGTTATAAAACGCAGGATGAAATTTTGAATACTGTAAATGAATTCAGGAAAAGAAAAATTCCACTGGATAATATTGTGCTCGACTGGAGTTACTGGAAAGAAGATGCCTGGGGTAGTCAGGAATTTGATGCTTCAAGATTTTCAAACCCTGACAGCATGATTAAAGTGCTGCATGAAAAATATAAGACACACTTCATGATCTCCGTATGGCCAAAATTTTATGAAGGCATCAACACGTATAATGAGTTTGATAAAAATGGTTGGCTGTATAAAAGAAATATAGCTGACAGGCAGCGGGACTGGATTGGCAAAGGGTATGTGTCTACTTTTTATGATGCATTTAATCCCGGTGCCAGGAAGGGATTTTGGAGTTTGTTAAATAATAAACTATTTGCTAAGGGTGTGGATGCTTTTTGGATGGATGCCAGCGAACCGGACATCCTTTCTAATGTGAGTCCTGAGAAAAGAAAAGATCAGATGTATCCATTGTATGGTGGCATTACCGCAGAAAATCTAAATGCCTATCCTTTTGAAAATGCAAAAGGTATTTATGAAGGCCAGCGTGAAACAGATCCATCAAAAAGAGTGTTCATCTTAACACGTTCAGCTTTTGCTGGTATGCAGCGTTATGCTGCTGCCACCTGGAGTGGAGATATCTCTGCCAATTGGCATGATATGCGATTGCAAATTGCTGCCGGGGTTAATTTCTCTTTATCAGGAATGCCTTACTGGACTATGGACGCAGGTGGTTTTGCTGTTCAAAAAAGATTTGAAAAACCAAATGATGCAGACCTGGAAGAATGGAGAGAACTGATGACACGCTGGTACCAGTTTGGTGCATTTGTACCATTGTTCAGGGTGCATGGACAATTTCCTTTCCGTGAAATTTATAATGTATCTCCTGAATCACATCCTGCTTATCAGAGCATGCTTTATTATAATAAGCTGCGTTATCGGCTGATGCCTTATATCTATTCATTGGCAGGAGACACTTACATAAACGACTACACGATCATGAGAGGATTGGTAATGGATTTTGCTGCAGATGAAAAAGCTAAAACAATAACAGATCAATATATGTTCGGTCCATCATTGTTGATTAATCCTGTTTATAATTATAGAGACCGCACCCGGAGTCTATATTTACCTGTAACCAATGGCTGGTATAATTTATATACCGGTGAATATAAAGAAGGCGGACAGCAAATAAAGGCAGATGCGGCTTATGAAACAATGCCTGTGTTTGTAAAAGCAGGCTCTATCATTCCGTTTGGTCCGGCACTTCAATATACTGGTGAAAAGAAAGCGGATACTATCACGCTATATGTATATGCAGGTAAAGACGGAGTTTTTAGTTTATATGAAGATGAAGGTGTGAATTATAACTATGAAAAGGGAGCTTACTCCACTATTAAACTAAATTATTCTGAAAGTAATCATAGCCTAACTATTGATGCAAGGCAAGGTACATTCAACGGCATGCTAATAAAACGATACTTCAGGATAAAGTATGTAACATCCAATTCTCCGCAGGCACTCGATTTCGATAATAGCGGTAAACTCATTAGCTACATTGGAAAGAAAAAGACTGTACAATTAAATTAATCATTACTATAAAAGATATTGCTCTTGACAAGCCGGTTAGGAGCAATTTTATTTGGTGAGAGATTGAGAATTTTTGCCTGCAAGAACATAGATTGGCAAGAACGCTAATTCTAATTCCGTATTTGAAAACGTTTTGTGGAATTTGACATTTCTATTGAAAAGTCATTCTAAAAACTGCTCCGGCTGTTCATTTTCCAGGCTTTTCATACTCCTTGTATTTCTTTTTTACTTCCAGTCTTTCCAGCCAACCATTCACACCAAGGTTACCTGCTTTTAGCCTGTCTTTTTTTAGTTCTTCCAGGTAAGTTTTATCCACGGGTTTATTCGTAACTGCATTTAATTCCTGGCGTAATTCTTCAGCTTTTATTTTTTCATCTAAAAATGCAAGAAAAAAACTGTGGCTTGAATGCCGCCGATGTGTATACTCTTTCTCTTCATCGGTTTGAGGAAAAAGTATTCGGTAGCAAATGAAGAGCACTAAGGGTAAACCAGTGTAAACGAAGAATTCAAAAATATCATAGGTGGAAGCCAGGGTTTGTCCCTTTTTAATAAATGGCCAAAAAACAGTAGAGTCAGCATTTTCATCGGCGTAAACCAATAATGCAATGTGTATAAACAGCCAAATAAAATAAACGGCTGTAATGATCCTGCTGAGTTTTGAAAAACGGTTCATTGTTTTGTAATTGAATAGTAAGATAATATTTTCCGCCAGTTTTTTTAGAGACGTTTATTGTTGTTGCCATTTAACTATAAAAAAATCCTTTTATCACAGCAAATGAAAATCAGGTAGCCATTCATGTTAGCAAAACTTCAATTCATCCAGATTAATTTCCAGTCGCTGTAACATTCGTGATTTCTTTGCGTATTAAATCGAAACAACAGCCTAAAATTATAGCCATGAAAAAGTTATTTTCTACAATCGCAGGATTCCTGCTATTGGTCAGTATGTCTTTTGCCCAGAGCTCGTCCTCCATCAGTGGATCGGTAAAAGAAAGTAGCGGAAAGCCTTTACAGTCCGTTACTGTTTCCCTGTTAAGTGCCGCCGATTCTTCTCTTATCAAATCAGATATAACAGACGTTAACGGTAAGTTTGAAATCAATACCAGCAAAGCAGGAAGAATGTTGCTGAGCTATTCGAGTGTTGGTTTTGATGAAATATACTCAGCTCCTTTTGATAAAAAAGCCGGTGAAGCTTTTAATGCAAAATCCGTAAGTCTGAATCATTCTTCTGCCAAGTTAAAGGAAGTAACCATTGTTGCTAAAAAACCAATGGTGGAAGTAAAGGCGGATAAAATGGTGTTCAATGTTGAGAACAGTATCAATGCTACCGGTAGCAATGCTTTGGAATTGCTTCAAAAAAGCCCTGGTGTGCAGGTGGATAATAATGATAATATCAGCATGAAAGGTAAGACAGGTGTGAAAGTTTATATAGATGGAAAAATGATGCAATTAGACAGCAAGGATTTAGCAGCTTATCTAAAAAGCATTAACAGTAATGATATTGAAGCGATAGAAATGATCAGCAATCCCAGTGCAAAGTATGACGCAAGTGGCAATGCAGGTATCATCAACATTAGGCTGAAGAAGAATAAGCGCTTTGGTACCAATGGAAGTGTGAACCTTGGTTTTGTTCAAGGAGTTACGCCAAAAGGCAATGGCTCTGTTAATTTAAACTACAGAGATAAGCGTATTAACGTGTTTGGAAATGTGGGTGTAAATAAAGGACGTTATGAAAATGAACTGGATTTATACAGGATACAAAAGGATACTTTATATGACCAGGTTTCTATTATGCACAGCTATAACCAGAGTTTAAATGTAAAAGCGGGAGCTGATTTTTTTCTTGATAAAAAGAATACGGTAGGAGTGATGGCTACTTCCAATTTTAGTGATAACGATTGGACCAGCGATGATAACACATCCATCTCTTATAATCCCACTAAGGAGTTTGTAAAAAAATTGAAAGCATCTAACGCAGTTCCTGGTAAAAGAACCAATACCAATTTTAACCTTAATTATCGCTATGCAGATACCACAGGCAAAGAGATCAACATGGATGCAGATTATGGTATATTCAGGGGAAGAGGAAACAGTTTTCAACCTAATAATTATTATGGCGCCAATAATAATTTTTTATATGGTGTAACCAACAGGAATAATACACCTACAGACATTGATATTTACACATTCAAGATAGATGTAGAACAACCACTGGGCAAAGCAAAGATTGGATACGGCGCTAAAACATCTTACGTAAAAACAAACAATACATTTGACTTTTATACAGATACAGCCTTTAATAAGCCTGCTCTAATAAGGGAAAGAAGCAACAATTTTGATTACACAGAAAACGTGAATGCGGCTTATATTAATTACCAGCGGCAATTAAATCAAAAGTGGAGTATACAGGCTGGCCTGCGTGCAGAACAAACCAATAGTAAAGGTTTGTTAACAAGAAGAGATACCGTTATACAAGCAGATGATAAAGTATCAAGGCATTATTTTAACCTGTTCCCTTCTGCGGCAGTAACATGGAATCTTAGTCAAAAACATACACTGAATCTTACCTACAGCCGTAGAATAGACAGGCCTACTTACCAGGATCTAAATCCTTTTGAAAACAAGTTGAACGAACTGACCTATGAAAAAGGCAATGCGTTTTTACGTCCGCAGTACACAGATAACGTGGAACTAACGCACACGTTTATGGGCTTTTTAAATTCTACTGTTGGATACAGTCATGTTTCAGATTATGCCACACAGATTACTGATACTACGGGTAACGCTACTTATGTGCAACAGCAGAATTTAGCAACTCAAAAAATTATCAGTGCCAGTATTGGTTCACCTACACCAATCAGGAAATGGTGGAACGGTTATGTAAATATTTGGTATAACTATCAGATGTTTAAAGGCAAAATAGGAGAGAAGGATGTAAACCTGGATATACCCATGTTTGGCGCTTACCTGCAGCAGTCATTCAATCTTGGGAAAGATTATACTGCTGAATTAAGCGGATGGTATAATGGGCCTTCTATATGGGGTGCTACCTGGAAAACCAAACCACAGGGTGGTGCAGATATTGGTCTGCAAAAACAACTGATGCAAAAAAGAGCCACATTGAAAGTTTCTTACACTGATATTTTTCACACTATGCCCTGGAAAGCAACTAGCGACTTTGGGGGACTGTATCTAAGAGGTGGAGGCCAATGGGAAAGTCAAACATTTAGGGTAAACTTTTCCTGGCGTTTTGGAAGCAATCAAATTAAAAGTTCCAGAGACAGGAAAACCGGTATTGAAAGCGAG